>JAFGIC010000352.1 GCA_016929815.1 Deltaproteobacteria bacterium | reverse complement strand
TCACGGTTTAAGGTTCAAGGTTCAAGGTTAACGGTTAACGGTTCAAGGTTAAGGTTGAAAGGCATTATGGAGCTTTCTGAATATATAAGTAGGCTTAAAAACCACATGGACTTCGGGAGCGCGTTTATCTATCACCGGCGCATCCCGCCCCTTGAGGCAAGATACGGAAGTGGGCATAACCTTGGCCCGGAGACGGCGCGGATACTCAAGGACATGGGAATCGAACGCCTTTACAGCCACCAGGAAGAGGCCCTGGACCTTATCCGTGAGGGCAAGAATGTCATCATTGCCACGCCTACTGCAAGCGGAAAGAGCATGATCTTCAACCTGGCGGTCATTGAAAGGATGCTTAAGGACGAAAAGGCAAAGGCGCTTTACCTGTTCCCCTTGAAGGCACTTGAACAGGATCAGCTCAAGACCTTGTCCGCATTCACAAAGGAGATAAAGGGCAGGAAGATCACGGCAGGGATCTATGACGGGGACACATCATCATACATGCGCCAGAATATCAGGAACAGGCCTCCTGAGATACTCTTCACCAACCCCGACATGCTCCACAGGGGCATCATGGCCTATCATGACAAATGGAAGGGGCTTTTTGAGAACCTCTCCTTTGTCATCCTTGACGAGGTCCACACATACAGGGGCATATTCGGCTCACACATGAACCAGATCATAAAGAGGCTTAAGAGGATATGCTCCTTTTACGGCTCATCGCCGCAATTCATAATGCTCTCGGCCACTATCAGTAACCCCAAGGAGTTTGCTGAGAGTCTTATACAGGAGGATGTAAGCCTTGTGGACAAGAGCGGCTCACCAAGGGCCGGGCAGCACTTCCTGTTCTTTAATCCTGAGCTGAGCCCCAACTTTTCAGGGGCCAGGCTGTTTTCTTACTGCATCAGGTCGGGCTTCCGGACCATCGCCTTCACACAGTCCAGAAAGGTCACTGAACTTATACATATCTGGACATCCCAGCTCTCCCCCGACCTCAAAAAAAAGGTGAGCTCCTACCGCGCTGGCTTCATGCCCCAGGAGAGGCGCGACATAGAAGCCCGGCTTGCATTGGGCGAACTCCTCGGCGTAGTCTCCACAAGCGCACTGGAGATGGGCATAGACATAGGCTATCTGGACATCTGCATCCTTGTGGGATATCCGGGCGCCATCGTCAACACATGGCAGAGGGGTGGAAGGGTAGGCCGCTCCGGCAGGGAGTCCCTGATCATCCTGATCGCCAAGCCCGACGCCCTTGACCAGTATTTCATGAAGCACCCGGAGGAGATATTCGAAAGGTCCTATGAGGCGGCCATACTGGACCCGCACAACCCCTATGTGGTGGAGGAACACCTCCCATGCGCCGCGGATGAGGCGCCTATTACCCTTGCGGACGAGAGGTTCTGGCCAAAGGACCTGGTCATGCATCTTGAAAAACTGGAGCTTGAGCACAAGCTGACGCGCACGGCCGAGGGAGAGCCGAAATGGTACTCGACCAGGAAAAGACCGCACAGCGAGGTCAATATAAGGTCAGGCGGCGAGACCTACACCATATTCGAGACCGACACAGGACAGGCCATAGGGACCATAGACGGAAACCGGGCATTTAAGGAATGTCACCCCGGCGCCATCTATCTCCACATGGGAAGGCAGTACCTTGTCAAATCCATTGACATTGAAAACAGGGACATAATAGTCGGCAGCACAGACCTCAATTATTTCACCCGGGCGCTTTCCCAGAAGGAGACCGAGATAATAAGGGTGGACAGGAGCAGGCCTGTGGGCCAGTTCATTGTAAGGCAGGGGCTTGTCAAGGTAACGGAGCAGGTCACGGGATATGAGAAGAGGGCGCTTCCGGGCCAGGAGCTTATGGGCGGCTTTCCCCTGGAGTTCCCTCCCCGGAGCTTTGAGACGGTGGGTTTATGGATTGAGATAGACCCGGTCATAAACATCCTTCTCGACAGGGAGGGTCTGCAGCTCATGGGAGGGATACACGCGATTGAGCACGGCGCCATAGGCATCTTCCCGCTCTTTGCCCTGTGCGACAGGAACGACATAGGCGGGATATGCTATCCCTACCACCCTCAGGTGGAAAAGACCGCCATATTCATATATGACGGGTATCCGGGCGGCGTGGGCCTTGCACAGAGGGGCTATGAGGTCATCTTTGAACTCTTTCAAAAGACCCTGGACCACATAAGGCAATGCCCCTGCGAGAACGGCTGCCCTTCATGCATACACTCGCCCAAGTGCGGCAACGGAAACAAGCCCCTTGATAAAAAGGCCTCCATAAGGATACTGGAGTTTCTCCTGGGGCATATCCCCATTGAGGAGCTTGCCGAAGGAACCGATGCATGCGGAGATGCGCCGGTCATGACAGAGGCGCAAAGGGAGGAACCTGCCCCTGAGGTGAAAGAGCCGAGGATTATTTATTTTGATTTGGAGACCAGAAAACTTGCCCAGGATGTGGGCGGGTGGCGCAACATACACCTGATGGGGGTCTCCGTTGCCGTGATCTACGACAGCATTGAAAAGACCTTCATGAGCTTTACGGAAGACAGGATACAGGAACTTATTGCCCGGCTTAAAAAGGCAGACCTGGTGGTAGGCTTCAATGTCAGGAGTTTTGACTATACGGTTCTTAGCGCCTATGCGGGAAAGGCGGTCAGAGACCTCCCCACATTCGACATACTTGAGGATGTCTTCAAGCGGCTGGGCTTCAGGCTGGGGCTTGACCACCTGGCATGCGAGACCATCGGAGCGGGCAAGTCCGCGGACGGGTTGCAGGCTGTGGAATGGTTCAGGCAGGGAGAGATGGGAAAGCTCACGGAATACTGCAAGCAGGACGTCGCCGCTACAAGGGACCTATTTCTCTACGGCGTAAACAACGGGCATCTTATCTACAGGACAAAGAAAGAGAATACAAGGGTGAGACTCCTTGTGGACTGGGACCTTGAGGAGATCATTAAAAAGGCGGGGGGAGGAATCGATTAGAGTCCCTATTTTTATTTCCCCCGGTTACTTAATCCAATGCAAGTTGTCCTTAAAATTTTCGTGTATTTCGAGTATTTCGTGGATAAAAATCTTCATTAATGACAGCAATGGGCATATTCACCAAATTCCTAGAACTGATCTATCCTCCTAGGTGCCACATCTGCAGGACCTTTCTGGCCGACGGCAAAAATTCGTCTGCCCACTTCTGCGATGACTGCCTGAACAGCCTGGTCAAAATCACCTCGCCAATGTGCCCTGTCTGCGGGACCCCATTTGAATCGCGGGTCGAACAGGATCATTTATGCGGAGAGTGCCTGGAAAAGATGCCCTATTTTGACATGCTTACGGCCCCCTATCTCTATAAGGGAGGTATTATGGATGTGATACATCAGATTAAATACAGCGGAAAGACATATCTTGCAAAATCACTCGGCGCCATGCTTTCTGCCTCGGCAAGGGAAAGGTTCGGAGAAACAAAAGGGATGCTGATTATGCCTGTACCCCTTCACCCCAAAAGGCTAAAGGAAAGGGGCTTCAACCAGAGCCTGGTACTGGCAAGGGCTGTCGCACCTATCCTGGATACAAGGATCGATTTTCTTTCCCTGAGAAGAGTCAGATACACACGGCCCCAAACAGGCTTAAAAAGGGATGAAAGACAAAGAAACGTCAAGGGGGCCTTCGAGCTTGCCGAAAACCCGGGGTTAAAAGGAAAGACGGTTATTCTCGTTGATGATGTGACAACAACCGGCAGCACACTGAATGAATGCGCGAGGGTACTTAAAAGGGCAGGCTGTGAAAGGGTTTTCTGCCTTGCCCTGGCAAGGGCGGTATGGTGAAAGGACAGATGCCGGAGATCAGAGGTCAGCGGGGCAGCTGCATGATGGAGGAATAATACCGACAGGATCAGACAGGATTCACAGGATGGACAGGATTTTAAATTTAAAAATCATGAAAATCATGTTAATCCTGTCAGAAAGATAATATGCGTTCGGAAAAAGATTTTTCACAAAGAAACCGCAAAGTGGTAAAATATCGAATAAAAATATCTTGATAAACCACATGTTGTACTGATATGAATTATAACATAAGTTAAGATATCTAAACAGGATCCGAGGGGTCGAGTGACAGAAAGGACTTTATAAAGGGAGTTCACTTGAATCCTTGAACCCTAAAACTTGGACCCTGATGCTATCGGCTTCAGCCGGCAGCAATTTATTGTTTTAAGGAGGCATTTATTCTGTGTCAGAAGAAGATTTTACAGGTGAAGAAAACTTCGCGGAACTGCTTGAGGCTTACGGCAGCGGAAAACGTGAGGGTTTGACAATAGGCGATAAGGTAAAGGGCAAGGTAATCTCCATAGGAAGGGAAAGCGTCTTTCTGGACACCGGCACCAAGGTTGACGGCGTTGTGGACAAGGCAGAGCTTATGGATTCAAACCATGAAGTTACATGCAAGGTCGGGGATGTCCTTGAACTTTATGTGGTCTCATCCAACGGACATGAGATCCGTCTGTCCAGGGGATTTTC
>JAFGIC010000351.1 GCA_016929815.1 Deltaproteobacteria bacterium | reverse complement strand
GGTTAATCCTTTATATTTGTTATCAAAAAATCCTTAATATATAACGGCCTGCAATGTATTAGCTGTCTCAATATTATGCAAGAAAAAAGCCACGCCTTTTCAGGGCGCGGCTTCTATTAAGGGCTTTAAATTTTTCCTGGGTCTTACTTGCCTTCAAACTGGGGTTTTTTACCGACGCTGGTAAGTCCTGTCAAGGCATCCTTTGTCTTGAAGATCTCAAAGAGATGGTCCATTTCCTGCTTGAGACCGTCTCTTAGGGACATCTGGCTCCCTTTATCCATGATCTCATTGGCCAATTTGAGCGCGATGGGCGCCTTCCCGGCCAGTGTCTTGGCGGTCTTTGCGGTCAGGGGATCGCTGCTGTCCAAAAATTTTCCGGACAGCAATCCCGGGATGTTCTCATCTGCAAAAAGGGCCTTGATCTTCTGCCATTCAGCCGGGAGATCTTCGGTCTTCTTGCCCTTTTTGGGTGCAAGTTTACCTGATTTGATAAGCGATTCGATCTTCCCGTCGATCTCATCAGGTGTGAAGACCTCTTCAATAAGTCCGATGCTCTTTGCCTCATCTGCGGAGATAACCCTTCCTGTGAAGACAAGGTATTTTGCCAGTTCCTTGCCTATAAAGCGTGTGGGCCTCTGGGTGCCGCCAAGCCCGGGATAGATGCCTATGCCTGTCTCGGGAAATCCCATGACAGCCTTGTTTGTGGCAATTATGACGTCGCATGACAGTGCAAGCTCGAATCCGCCGCCGAGGGCCAGTCCGTCCATCTTGGCGATCACAAGCTTCTTGCTCTCGTCGATGCGGAAAAAGACCTCCTGGCCGTTTAAGGTAAAGTCATAGTTGGCTTGAATCTTATCTTCCTTGATGCAGTCGATAAAGAATTTAATATCCGCGCCTGCAACAAAGGCCTTGCCTGTAGTCTCAAGGATGATTGCCTTTGTTTTCTTGTCCGCCTCTGCCTCTTTGAATGCCTCGTCGAGCTGCCTGACAACCGCGTGATTCAGGGCGTTCATGGCATCAGGTCTGGATATGACGACCCTGCCGATCTCGCCGTCGTTGTAATACTTGACAAAGCGGAATTCCCAGGGTTTCCCTGATTTCTTCTGCTCGATCAGGGACTGGGGCATCTTGAGGTCGGGCCAGCGTTTTATGAATTTTTCAACAATATCATAGGCCTTTGCTATGCCATAATCATTCATGAGTTCGAAGGGGCCCTTTGCCCAGCGTAGTCCCACCTTTGCGCCGAGGTCGATGTCGTCTATCGAGGATACACCCTCATCCAGCATGGCGGAGATAATATAGAATACAACCGCCCTGAACCTGTCCTTAATCGCTTCCAGCTTGTCCTCCTGGATTTCACCTTCAATGGGCCAGAGTTTCCCTGAAGCTGCCTGATCCTTCAGCTTTTTAGAAGGTTCATAAAATGGAGTCAGCCCTACAGCAAGACCTGCTGAGGCATGAAGGGCCATAGGCACCCCTGTTAAATTTACTATCTCAAAGGGGCCCATGGCTATTCCTAGTGCATCCCTGCCTGCCTTTTCAATGGTAGCCGAGTTTGCGACGCCTTCCTCAAGCATCCTGGTGGACTCATTGTTGACGGGGACAAAGAACCTGTTTACCGCAAACCCAGGGGCGTCCTTGACAAGGATGTCGGTTTTGCCTGTAAGCACGCTGTATCTCTTGGAGGCATTGATAGTCTCTTTTGATGTCCTGGAACCGGGGATAATCTCCAGAAGCCTGTTCTTGGCCGGGTGATAGAAGTAATGGAGGGCCAGGAAGCGGTCTTTCCGGTTAATAGGTTCAGCCAGGGCATCTACCCTGAAGGTTGATGTATTTGACGCGATTATCGTCTTCGGTTCGCAGACAGCATCAAGCTGCTTAAAAACGTTATGCTTAATCTTCATATCCTCTGGCACCGCTTCTATGACGATATCACAGTCCTTGACATCTGCCATATTGGTTGTTCCATGTATGCGTCCCATAATCTCCGTAAAATTTTCAGCTGTAAGAATCTTCCGGTCAACAGCCTCCTGAAGGGTAGTCTTTATAATATTCAAGCCCTTTTCAACAAATTCGGGCTTGACATCAACCATTACAACCTCAAGCCCTTCCTGAGCGGCCTTCTGGGCAATACCTGAACCCATCAAGCCTGCGCCGACTATGCCAATTTTTTTCATACTGATGTCTCCTTTGCTTTGATATGCTTACATTTTATCTTCAGGGAAGATCAACGATTTCAGATTGGTAAAGAATTATATAATAAGACAGAATTCTGTTCGGTATGATGAACATCCTGAATGCCTTATGATTATAATTTTAAACCTGAAAACCTTGAAAAATGTGAATAAAAAATTATTCAATTTCGTTAGATTTGTCAAGCTGTAATTAACGTTCAGCATAGCGAACAAATTATAAATTATTTAATAACTTATAACCTGAATAAATATTTGTCGAGCAAGCATATTCGGCAAGAAATCTACATCGGAAATACCTGATTCAGCATAATTTCAGAAGATCTATTCAATGTCTTTAATGACCTTTTTTAAACAGGCACAGTTCATCCGGGCTGATTTTTTCAAAAGCGAAGTTTTTATTTAATTATTTCTTGAAATTGGAGGGATTTCCCTATAATTATCTTTTAAAGAATAATATTTCTGAGCAGGTATAACTATGAAAATTGCTGTAAGCGGAAAAGGAGGCGTCGGCAAGACTACATTTGCAGCCTTCCTGATAAAGGCGCTTTCTGATAACGGGACCAAGGTCCTGGCCATTGACGCGGACCCCGATGCCAACCTGGCACAGGCGCTGGGGATTAAAAAAGACGCCGAAATAGTCCCGATCTCGGAGATGAAAGAGATTATTGAAGAGAGGATGGAGGCCAAGGTAGGGACAATGGGACAGTTCTTCAAGCTCAATCCCAGGGTCGATGACCTGCCTGAAAAACTCTCCATAAAGATCAACGGCATCAGGCTGATGGTGCTTGGCGGGGTAAAAACAGGCGGCAGCGGGTGCATCTGCCCGGAGAGCATCATGCTGAAGGCCTTGGTAAGGCATGTGGTCCTTGCCAGGGATGAGGCCGTGATACTCGATATGGAGGCCGGGCTTGAACACCTTGGGAGAGGCACTGCAATGGCCGTTGACAGGCTTATTGTTGTTGTGGAACCCGGCAGGCGAAGCGTGGAGACGGCACACCATATTGTAAAGCTTGCCGGTGATATCGGCCTGAAAAAGTTGAGCTTTGTGGGCAACAAGATAAGGTCTGAACAGGACAGGGAATTTTTAATAAAACTCATGCCTGATTTTGACTTTCTGGGCTTCATACCCTTTGCCACAGGAATTATTGAGGCTGATCTCGATGGCCGCCCGCCCTTTGAAAAGGATGTCGAGGGGCTAAATGCCGTTAAAAACATGATTGAGAGATTGAAATAATATAATATATATGAAGGGAGAAATAATTATGACAAAAAGAGTATTCAATTTTAATGCAGGCCCGGCGGCACTGCCCCTGCCTGTTCTTGAAGAAATACAGGCCGAGCTTCTTGACTATAAAGGCACGGGGATGTCTGTAATGGAGATGAGTCACCGTTCCAAGGCCTTTGAAGGAATAATAAACGATGCTGTTGAAAGGACTAAAAGGCTCCTTAACATCGGTGAAGATTATCATGTGCTTTTCATCCAGGGAGGAGCAAGCCTGCAGTTCGCCATGGTTCCTATGAATCTGGCTGTTCCGGGAAAACCAATCGACTATATAGATACTGGTTCATGGCCTTCCAAGGCAATCAAGGAGGCAAAGATACAGGGCAAGGATGTCAGGATCATTGCCTCTTCCAAGGACAGGAATTACTCCTATATCACAACGGAATACAAGGTTGATAAGGACGCATCATACCTTCATTATACGACAAACAACACCATAGAAGGCACACAGTGGTCCGTATACCCTGAGAGCCAGGGGGTTCCCATTGTATGCGATATGTCTTCGGACTTTATGTGCCGTCCGATAGATATAAAAAAGTTCGGGCTCGTTTACGCAGGCGCACAGAAAAATATCGGGCCTGCAGGGTCTGCTATGGTCGTCATTAGGAAGGACATGCTGGAAAGGACCCCGGACAACATCCCTACAATGATGAAATACACGACACATGCAAAAGAGAATTCTCTCTATAATACGCCATCATGTTTTGTCATTTATACGATAGGCCTTGTAATGAAGTGGCTTGAAG
>JAFGIC010000350.1 GCA_016929815.1 Deltaproteobacteria bacterium | reverse complement strand
GAGGATTATCCGAGCCGGGATGACGCCAACTGGCTGGCATGGACAAAAATAAAAGAGGAACAGGGGAAAATGAAGCTCATAAAAGTGCCTATCCCTAAGGAGTGGCGGCCTGACCCTACGATACCCTATGAGAAAAGATATCCTCTGCGGTTTCCCAATGAAAAGATATAAAGTTGCTCGTTAAGTGTTTAAAGACAAACTATATGTAATAAGGAGGTAACCCTAATGGCAGTTGAACGAATTGACGCTGATAAGTGCATCGGCTGTGAGCTATGCTTCAATACTTGTTACGCGGATGTTTACCGTATGGATAAGGAAAACAAGAAGTCTGTTGCTAAATATACTCAGGATTGCGTGCTTTGCTGCTGGTGCATTGTATTGTGCCCCGCTAATGCAATTGTATTCACGGGGACAAAAACTGTGTCACCTATGACAAGCTGGGGATAAGGCTCCAAGAGAACTTAAAGCTATTCTGATACCCAGTGAAAATTTAAGCCGGATTAATTTCCCATCCTGGATTATGTGCATTTATCCAGGACATTATATTTCTGACATTAAAGGAGGGATTATTTATGAATGATCTCAATATCGTACAACGTTTCAAAATGGTGAATATAATTCAGGGATTAATGGTTTTTTCGGCATTGATAGCGGTATGCTCTCTTGTGTGTGCAGCCGCAGGCGATAAGGCAAAGGATCCTTTGCTGTTCCCAAAGGATAACTTTTCAATTGAGACCATGACAGTGCAGACCTCAGCTGGTGTAAAGAAGGTCACCTACCGATCCTATAAACATATCCTCTATGTGACTAAGTCTGTGGACAAGGATTATGAGAGCCTTAATGTCAGCGTTCCCATAAAAGTCGATGATAAGGATATAGACGCTACAAACGCCCCTATTCTTTTTGCCAATGGCGCGGCTGGTTATATGTCCTTCAATAATGCAACCCGCGGTATTGGTATGAATAATGCGAACCAGGGCGATACTGATCGGGGCGCTCCAGGTAGTCAGGGCGGACCCGGAGTTCAGAGCGGACCCGGCGGCATGGTTGGCTCGCCAGCCGATGGCGGAGCTCCTCCTTCAGACAACAAGGCTCCGGCCCTCGCAGCAGGTTTTGTAGTAGTGGAGCCGGGTTGCCGCGGCCGTGACAACAAGGCCTCCGATGGGACTTACTTCGGCAAGGCCCCCGCCGCTATTGTGGATCTGAAGGCGGCCGTCCGCTATATACGCCATAACAAGGGTGTCATGCCGGGAAACGTCGATTGGATCGTCTCAACCGGCTGCAGCGCAGGCGGAGGACTCTCCTCGCTTCTAGGCGCCTCCGGCAACAGCCATATGTTTGACTCTTACCTTAAGGAGATCGGAGCTGCCGACGGGGATGACAGTATCTTCGCAGCTGCCTGCTACTCGCCTGTTACCGATCTGGACCATGCAGATATGGCCTATGAGTGGATGTACGGCCCCGCACCGCTTAGCTCAACAGGAAAGCTGGCAGATCAGACGCTCTCAAAGCAACTGAAGGCATTGTTCATTACTTATCAGGCGTCTTTAAACCTTAAGGGCAGGGATAACTTCGGGACTATCACGTCAGACAATTACGACAAATATCTTCTGAAATATTATCTGATCCCTTCGGCCACCAAATACCTGAAGGAATTATCTGACGATGCGCGTAACAAATACCTGGAAAAACATAAATGGATCACATGGAGCAACAATAGCGCCGTCTTTACATTTTCAGACTATCTTGTGAATGGCGGCAGAGTTAAAGGCGTTCCATCCGTTGATGATTTAGAATTGAAGACGCCTGAGGCCGCCCTTTTCGGTAATAAGACCACTGATGCCAGACATTTCACCAACTTCAGCCTGCAACAGGCCACTGGTGACAAAAATGCCAAGGTTGACAATGATCTGCAGACGGTTGTGAACATGATGAATCCCATGTACTTCATAGGACAGAATAATCCGGGTTGTGCCAAACACTGGTGGATCCGCCAGGGCGCCGGTGATAGAGGGATATCACAGGCAAACACAATAAACATAGCTACAGGTCTGGAGAACCACAACAAAGACGTGAACATGTGGCTGTTCTGGGACGCAACGCATTGCCAGGATGATGATACAGAAGGTTTCATCGCCTGGATAGTAGATATTACCGGATTCGAACCGGTGAAATAGTGTTCTTTCAAAATGGAGGCAGCAAATTCACGGCCTTGGGTGCGTCTACTTTGAACAAAGCGCTTAAGATGAAAAGAAAATTTACAGGTATCCACTAGTGCCGGATTCTAAAATTTGGAAAGACAGTACGTCTTTCCGACAATTCTTTATATGAGGAGGCAAGAGATGTTAAGGAATGGTAATAAAACAGGAAGAATACACTTTAATCGACGCAGCTTTCTCAAGGTTGCTGCTGCGACCGGCGTTATGGCTACAATCGCTACAGAAGTCCCTTCGGCCATTGCGCAATCTTCTTCGGAGAAAAACATTGCTTCAAAGACCTGGAGAGATAAGCCGGATCCCATTGACGAAAGCCTTATCTCAGATGGCGGGACCTATGATGTTGTTATTGTAGGTGGCGGTATCTCAGGCGCCTTTTGTGCCAGGACCGCTGCCTTGAATGGTGCTTCCGTGGCTGTAATAGAGCACCAAGCCGAGAAGAGTTACACATGGATCGGAACCGAAGTAGGAACCGTTAACTCCCAGCATGCTCAGGACCATGGCGCTCCCAGAATCGCCGAGGACGACTTCATAAGAGAATTGGCGCGTCGTAACGTCATCCGTCACAACCCGAAACGGGCAAGCTATTTCGCAAAAAACAGCGGCAAAATTTTTGACTGGGTCATAAAGGAACTCGACAAGGCATGGCTTGCCGAAAACTCTCATGTTATGAGCTGTCCCCCACCATCAACGAGAATAACAGAGGTATCCGGATGGAAGTTCTACCACGGATCCACGGTTTTTCGTAAGATGACCGACGACAACGGTACATTCAGATTTCCGGAAGTCGTTAAAACTCATTATGAGAAAGCCAAAGCCGACGGCGCCAGATGGTTCTTCGAGCACCACAGCGAGATATGCGATATTGATAGCTCCGGCGCCGTGACAGGAGTTGTCGCTAAAAGAGCAGAAGGGAAATATGTCCGTTTCAAAGCCCGGAAGGCAGTAGCGCTCTGCGCCGGCGATTTCTCCGCGAACCGTGAAATGGTTATTGATCTACTCGATCAGCTTCGTCACGAGGCCGAGGCGAAAGGTGATCTTAACGTTATAGTGACGAATTCATCAAAGCCCCTTCCACGGGATGGTTCTGGCATCAAGATGGGGATATGGGCCGGCGGTCATGTTGAGATCGGTCCGCATGCCGGCATGAACGCCGGCGATCCGGGAACGGGGGGGTGGCATCTGCAGCTTGACAGCAACGGCGAGCGGTTCTGCGACGAAGCTGCCGGCGCCATGTTCAACAATCCTAAAGAAAGCTTCACCGTCACGATACATGATGCAAATTGGAAGAAGGTTCTCGAAATGATGCCACCGCGTCATATGGCCCCTGATACTGCTCATACCATCAACTGGCCCAGGCAACTTACGCGACTTGACAATATAAAGCCCGGCCCGCCGTCCCAAAATACCCAGGAAGGTAGCGGCAAAGGAGGTCCGATGGGTGGAAATGTTTATTGCGCCAATACGGTTGAGGAACTCCTAGATTATATGGATTGCTATAAAGGTGAATCTAAGAAGAGAGCCCTAGCCTCAATCGTAAGATACAAAGAGCTATGTGAGAAGGGAGCGGATGAGGATTTTGGCAAAGACCCTCGCATACTGAAGGCTACTGCACTCAAAGATCCGCCATTCTATGGGACCATAAGCAAAAGCAGGGGCGGCTCGGCTATATCTACTGGAAATTTAAGCCCCGGGCTCGTCTCTGTTACCGGTCTTGATGCCGATGCCGACGGACATGTGCTCGACTCGCAATTTAAACCTATTAAAGGCCTCTATGCAGCGGGAAACAATGCCGGTGGTCGCTTTATTACCGTTTATCAGAGTCCCCTTGCCGGCATGAGCCTCGGCATGGCCATGACTGAAGGTTTTATGCTCGGGGAAAGGCTTGCCCTCCTGTAAAGAAAAGAACGGCAAAGAGGGATAGGGTCGCAACATGAAAAGGTATGACATCCCTTGTTGAGTGTTGCAAGATAAATAATATGGAATAAGGAGGCAACCCTAATGGCAGTTGAACGAATTGACACTGATCGGTGCATTGGCTGTGAACTATGTTTCAAAACTTGTTATGCTGATGTTTACCGAATGGATAGGGAAAAGAAGAAAGCCGTCGTTAAATATCCTGAAGAGTGCGTGCTATGCTGCTGGTGCATTGCATTATGCCCTGTAGATGCAATTGTATTTACGGAGACTAAAACAGTGCCGCCTATGACAAGCTGGGGATAGGTGAAAAGGAAGATGAACAACATTCGGGGATCATCAAAGATTTCAAAAAGAAAGGAAAATTTAAATCCCAATTTAACAAATTAACGCACCAGCTAGGGTGGTGAGAACAGGAAAAGCTATGCTGTAGTATTTAATTTGTTATTAAATAAGCATCAACCTCTCTTGGCATACTTATCTGAGAGAGGTTGATTTATTTTAACCCGTTTGATGACCGGGTGCTGATTGGCATCCCAACCCTCTTTATAGAATTGAAAATGCAGAGCAGCAGCAAAATCAATAAGGTTAATAGAATAATAGGAATGTGAGTACATGGCCAGAATATTTATTGTTGAAGACAATCAAAAAATTAGTGAAGTATTGGATGATTATTTTAAGCATATAAATTTTCATGTATCAACATTCAAGAGCGGCAATGCAGTGATTACGGAAGTTAAAAAGGATCCTCCTGATGTAATTCTTCTTGATTTAATGCTCCCCGGCAAAGATGGTTTGACAGTATGTCGAGAGATCAGGTCTTTTTCCAAAGTGCCTAT
>JAFGIC010000349.1 GCA_016929815.1 Deltaproteobacteria bacterium | reverse complement strand
GGGGTGCATCTCATTCGAACACTGGGCGGGCCTGCATACTGCCTTTCCTTTTGGCCTGTCCAGATGAATATGTCTCATAAACCCGATCTTGGCGCTGGTAGGGTGATGAGTATCAAAAAATTCCGGGAATTTTGCTATGCCGTCATCAAATTTATTGGCACAGGCAACATCTTCATCCTTAAGCACATATTCTCCTGTTATCCGCCTTGAATCCCTTACCCCGTGCATGGATGCTATTCCTGCAATCCTGCTTCTTTCAAAACCCGGGACATATTTTCTGAAGAATTTTTCAAGCAACATAATCTGTTCATGCTGTTCAATAGTCTGTCTGGTAAGGTCTTCCACATCGAGGTTATGAGTTTTAAAGCTGTGGGCCGTCATGACTGTTATGTCCGAATCATTTTCAGGGGTCTGAGACACCCGGTATATCAGGGCCGTCGGAAAAATAAAGTAAGGCAGATCTCCATTCCTGACCGCCTCTTCCTCGAGGTCTGCAATAATGGAAATAGACACTGGCTCTTTCTGTCCAGACCTCCATTCAGCCATAGCGCTTTCGTATTCGATCATATCCGCATTGGCCATTCTGAAGGCCAGGGTTGTTGACATATTGTAGCCGTTGAAATCAGCGCTGCCCGCCTCATAGGGCACACCGGCACTGGCGGACACATCGGCGTCTCCGGTTGTATCAATGACTATCTCTGCGGATATCTTTATCCTCCCTGATTTGCTGTGGCATATCACATGGTTGATCCTTTCCGCATCAACCATTGTGTCTATTGAGTATGTCCAGTAGAGTACCTTTACACCGGCCTTCAGCAGCATGCGTTCCAGTATGATTTTTCCTTTTTCAGGGTCAAAAGCCGGGCAATGAGGTCTTGAATACAGGGCTCCTTCTTCATTCATACTTTCCAGAAACTCCATGCAGATACCCTCCACCATGCCCGCGACGCCGGTTACAAGTCCGTTGGTCGCGAGTCCGCCCAGGCTGCCCTGGCTTTCCACAAGCATGGTCTTCATGCCGTTTCGTGCGGATGCAACTGCGGCCGCCACGCCTGCCATGCCGCCGCCCACCACCAGAACCTTGGTGCTGAATTCTTTTGAATATGACATCTGTTCACCCCTTTTTTGTGCTGTTAATAAGAATATGGCTCACAAGAATTTGTGGCTTAATTATGAAGCCAAAGATTATTCCGGTATCTATCATGCTTTTCCCAGATTGCCAACACGCAGCTTTGTTCATGAAATATATATTTTAAAGAAATGAGATGTGAAAAAAAATCAAAAACTGGATTCCGGAGTCGCGCTCCGGAATGACCGGCGTGGTATGGATTCCGGAGTCGCGCTCCGGAATGACCTGCGCGGTGGGGATTCCAGAGTACCCGAAAACAGCGTCGGGGCAGGCTCCAATCGCGGGGATGAAGTATATTGGACTTTTTACGAACCATAGCCCTGAATATAAGCGTATATCTGATATGGATTGACACTATGGGCATATAAAAATATAATTTTGACTCATTCTGGTTTATATTGACTATTTACGGCTCGGCAATAATGCAACCTTGTTCGGTTTCAGGCTTTTCATCGAGGCGCTCTATGGCACCGGTCATACAAAAATATTCCGGCGGCACATATTGTTCGGCATTCCCTAAAATGAACATTGGATTAATCATTAATTTATTGATATTCTTATCACTATGCATATTCCATCCAATCGAGGCCATCAGTGAAGAGGAGACGATAACCGGACCTGAAAACAGCCCCCTGGTTATCTGTCTTCCCGATGATGTTGTCACAATGGACCCCACAATGCATCGCAGTCGAATAACCCAGATCGTATTGAAGAACATCTTTGACAGTTTGACTGCCAGGAATGAAAAAAACAATGTGGTTCCTCAACTCGCCGAGTCCTGGCGGCTTATAAACGATACCGAATGGGAGTTCAGGCTGCGGAATGATGTCAGGTTCCATAATGGGCAAAGATTGACCGCGTCTGATGTCAAGTTCACCCTTGACAGGGTTATCAATAAAGATTTTTCCACTCAGGAAGTCTCTCCCAGAAAGGGTCTTTTTGAACCGGTTACTGAAGTAACTGCCCCTGATGACCTTACAATAAGGATAAAAACCGGACACCCGTGGCCAAATCTGCCTCTGATGCTTTCATTGCAGGAGATATTACCCGAGTCATATTTTAAAAAGGTCGGGTCGAGCGGATTCAATGACCATCCCGTGGGCGCGGGTCCGTTTAGATTTGTCAGGGGAAAAAGGGGTGATGAGATAGTGCTTGAACGTTTCGAGGATTATTATGGCGGATCTTCCCTTCGCCCGCCGGTGCAGAAAGCGCCCCTGAGGCAGGTTGTGTTTAAGATTGTGCCATCTTCGCTTGATCAACTGGCCATGTTGAAAAGCGGTAAATGTGATATCCTTTTTGATGTTCACCCTGAATATATTGCCGTTCTTGGAATGTCCTCAGGCATTCATATCCTGAAAATTCCCGCGACAAAGAGTTATTTTGCTGAAATAAACTGCACGAGACCCCCTATGAATGATATGCGCGTTCGAAAAGCCCTCAATTATGCTGTTGATATCAATACGATAATCCGGTATAAATTGTCCGGTCAGGGACAAAGGCTTTCCACAATTTTGCTGCCCAATGCCTTTGGCTTTAACAGGAGACTTGACCCCTATCCCTATAACACAAAAAGGGCCCGTGAGTTGCTGAATGAGGCAGGATACCCTTATGATTATGTGATTTCCATTTTTACAAACAGGAATGATCTAATTTTCGCCGACAGCATAGCCCTGTACCTGACAAAGATGGGTTTAAAGGCTCAGTTAAAAATCGTACATTATTTTCGTCCACAGGATACAGGCCCGGACGCCCCGTGGGATATTTTT
>JAFGIC010000348.1 GCA_016929815.1 Deltaproteobacteria bacterium | reverse complement strand
GTGACGTAGGATGGAAAGGCGGATGAGATATTTTCATTTTCCGGCATCTCCCGGAAAAGGAAAAAACTTACCTCATCTCAGTGAACTCTGTGACTCTGCGGTGAAAACATGTTGTTATATTTATAGGTTATGAGGTAAATGTAGATCACTATGAAAAAATTCATTCGAATCCTTGGCGCCATCATTCTATGGCTCATTGCTGTAGGCATCTTCCAGGCATATAAGCCCCTGCCCTCCGGAGTTGATTACACCGGGCATACACGGGGGATCTCAGCTAACGACGCAAGTTTCCTCTATGATCTTGCCTATGAAAAGGACGGCGAAAGGATACATGAGCAGCATGTCTTTGACAGGATATTTGCCCACATCCGAGACGCTGAAAGATACATACTCATCGACATGTTTCTTTTTAATTCCTATCTCGGCAACGCAGGTTCCTCTTATAGAAACCTTTCACATGAGCTGACGGCCCATCTCATGGATGCAAAAAAAAGGAGCCCCGAAATCAGGATTGATGTAATTACTGACCCCATAAATATTGTCTATGGCGGAGATCATTCTCCTGAGATGGAAATGTTAAAGGCCTGCGGCATTAACGTTATAACAACCGATCTTAAACCTTTAAGGGACAGCAATCCTGTTTACTCAGCCTTCTGGCGGACATTTATTCACTGGTTCGGTAATTCACCAGGGGGCCTGTTTCCGCACCCATTCTCAGCAACCGGCCCGGATGTCAGTCTGAGGACCTATCTTAATCTGATTAATTTCAAGGCAAATCACAGAAAGATATTCATGGCCGATTCCGCCGATTCATATGTCTCCGTAATCACGTCGGCTAATCCCCATGACGCCAGCTCAGCGCACTCAAATGTGGCCCTTGAAATCAGGGGCAATATCGCATCAGATCTATATGAAACGGAAAAGGGGTTGGCGTCCTTTTCCGGCGCACAGCTGTCGGTTGTCAACTTTGATGAAATACCCGTAAGTGATGAGGTTCTGCGTGTACAGGCGCTGACCGAAGAGGCAATACACTGGGCGGCTATGGATGAAATCAACAGCGCGTCATCGGGGGACAGCATCAGCATGGCCATGTTTTATCTCTCAGAGCGAAATATCATAAATGCCCTCAAATCAGCTGCCGCCCGCGGAGTAAAGATCCGCCTGGTCCTGGATCCTAACAAGGATGCCTTCGGTTATGAAAAGACAGGCATACCGAACCGTCCTGTTGCCGGCGAGCTGGTAAATGAAACAAGGGGCATGATACAGGTGCGGTGGTATAAGACCATGGGTGAACAATTCCACAGCAAAATGATATTGATCGAGCGATCCGGGGAATCGACAATTATACTCGGATCGGCAAACCTCACACGGCGCAACCTGAGAAATTACAATCTTGAGCTTGACGTTATGCTTAAAGGGAAAAACAACGCACGGATTTTTTCAGATATAAGACAATATTTTGACCGCATATGGACCAACCCTGACGGCATCTATACAACCGGATATGACGCCTATAAGGATGACTCTGTTATGAAGAAGGTCATCTACAATATACAGGAGAGGACAGGATTATCCAGTTTTTAGCATCCTGACGCTCAGTTCCATGCGTTGTTTCTATCCTTTAAATTATTTATTCACCCCTCATCATTGCCGCAATATCCTCCTGCACGGTTCCGATAGGTTTTATATTAAATTTTTCCACCAGCACCTTTACCACATTGGGAGATAAGAATCCCGGCAATGTGGGTCCAAGTCGGATCCCCTTTACGCCCAGAAATAAAAGCGCCAGCAGAACAGTCACCGCCTTCTGCTCATACCATGCGATGTCATAGGAAACCGGCAGCTCATTGATGTCCTTAAGGCCGAATGCCTCTTTGAGCTTCAGTGCAATAACTGCCAGCGAATATGAATCATTGCACTGCCCTGCATCCAGCACCCGCGGGATCCCTCCGATATCTCCCAGTGCCAGCTTGTTGTACCGGTATTTGGCGCATCCGGCCGTGAGTATTACGGTATCCTTCGGCAGATTTTCAGCTACATCAGTGTAGTAGCTACGGCTCTTATGCCGCCCGTCACAGCCGGCCATGACCACAAAGCGCCTGATTGCCCCTGATTTTACGGCATCAATTACCTTGTCTGCCAGTGCCAGGACCTGATTGTGTGCAAATCCCCCTATTATTTTGCCCGATTCTATCTCTTCCGGCGACTTGCAGGTCTTCGCGATCGCAATCACAGGAGAAAAATCCTTTTCCCAGCCTTCGGGCCTGTCTGCTATGTGTTTTGCCCCGGGATAGTTAACCACACCGGTAGTAAAGAGCCTTTTAAGATAGGTGTTTTCCTTTTTTACCGGGATCAGGCAATTGGTTGTCAGGATAAGAGGACCATTGAAGGTTTCGAAATCACTGTTCTGATGCCACCATGAACTGCCGTAATTGCCCATAAAATGTTTATACTTTTTGAATTCCGGATAGTAATTGGCAGGAAGCATCTCACCGTGGGTATAGACATCAACCCCTGTTCCCTCTGTCTGCCTGAGCAGTTCCTCCATGTCTTTCAGGTCATGCCCCGATATCAGTATCCCGGGATTTTTACCGACACCTATGTTCACCTCCGTAATCTCAGGATTGCCGTAGGTCTCGGTATTGGCCCTGTCAAGAAGTGCCATGACATTCACTGCAGTTTCTCCGGCCTTCATGACCATGGCGATCATCTCATCTACGGAAAGATCCTTTAAGGTAGATGCAAGGGCATCCATAAGAAAGCCGTTGATATCATCCTGCTCATAACCCAGCGCCGCTGCATGCTCGGAATAGGCGGCTATTCCCTTAAGCCCTATGACAAGCATCTCCTTCATGGACCGGGCGTCCTCATTTTCAACCGCGGTAATGCGGACCTCACCGGACATGGCCTTGGAGATGATCTCATCTTTATTTTCCGAACTCCATGTGGCGCAATCCGGAAGCGGTCCCGGCATTGCGCCTCCGACCTTATTTTTTACTGCATCACGGACCATGAGTCCCTCCCTGATGCGTTCTATAATCGAATCATCGTCCCATGCAACATTGGTGATGGTTGTAAAAAGGGCGGCACGCAAGAAACGGACCGCATCCTTGTCTATTGCGCCCATCTCCTTTAACTTTACTCCATATACGGATATTCCCTTGCATACATAAATAAGCAGATCCTGCAGATCCGCAGTCTCCTCCGGCTTTCCGCATACGCCCTTAACGGTGCATCCTGTATTTTTTGCGGTTTCCTGACATTGAAAACAAAACATGGCTTCTCTCCTTTCAAGGTTGTTAATGAATGTTATATTTATCCCTCATTATCTCCGCTGCCTGTTTTACAGCTGCAAAGGCAAGCTCCACAGTGCGTTCCCTGTCGGGATTGACCAGGCAGCACGTGGCAGGCGAAAGCATGCTCCTGGTTATCAGATAATCGCGGTCTATATTGTTGGCTGAAAGTGTATTCCAGATATTCTCAAGACGATTAATTAAAGACGGCATCTCTTCTCCGGCAAAGGCCTCGAATCCTGTGGGGACAAGACCCCAGACTATTACGCCCCCTCGATCAAGAAATCTTTTAATGGACTTGGAGTAGGATGCAATAATCTCCGCGTTCGTATATGCGTCCAGGGAGACTATGTCCAGGTCCAGGTTCAGAAGAAAATCCCAGTCAGGATTTCCGCACAGGTGAATGCCCCTGGGGTGATCGATCTGGGCGAAAAACCGGTCCATATCGTCCTTGGCCTTGAGGTCCGTGTAACCGGACATGGCTGAGAACAGAAACTGCAATCCGGGTTCATCCACGAACATGAAGGCATTGCTGTTGATCTGTTTGAGCCGGGCCAGTTGGACATTTATTCGCTTGGCCATAAAATCAAACATAAAAGGACGTACAGTGTCTTCAAACAGAATGGGCCGGTCATCCTGGTCAAGAATATTAAAACCGAAGCTTATCGGTCCCTCCAGCTGTCCGCGTATCGCCGGCCGGTCCTTCAGGTCCAGCGCCAGAAATCGATGATAAACAACTGAATAGGTCTCGCTTACGTCAAAATAGACCGGATCATCAAAGTGCAGGAGGGCCTCTTCAAGCTCCATGATAAACTTATCCATGGAAAATCTCAGGGTCCTGTTTTCCATATCCAGGATAATGCCCGGGAAATGTTCCCCCGCCTGGACATACATATCTTCATAGTAGCTGTAATGCGGAAGCTGGGGCCAGAAAGGCACATCCAGCGACAGGGCCATATCAATGGCCCTCTGCACATCGGTATGCGGCATAACGGCCATAGCGGTCGTCAGAAGGTTGCCCTGAATCCTGTTGGTCATGCGCCCTCTTCAAAATGTTTGCAGTAGATTGAATCCTTCAGTTTCAAATATAAGGGAGAAAGGGAGTTATATCTTTGCGCCGGCGCAAACAACATGTTGAAAATTGATGCCTTTTATCAATAAAACCGATCAGTCTGTCTCAGAAAAACTCACAAGTGCGTGGGGATTGATGATTACAATGCGCTGTCTCCCTGATTTTATCCAGCCTCTTTTGCCCCAGTTGCTCAGGGTACGGCTGACCGTGTAAAGGGTTGAGCCTGTATAATCGGCAAGATCCTGACGGCTGATCTTGAATTCGATTTCAATGCCTTCACCCGTCTTACGCCCCGACTGCCTCATAATGCGTAAAAGGGCCCGGGCGATGCGCCGCTCCACCTGTTCAACGGCAAGTTCCAGATATCGGGTTTGTAACTCTTCAATGCGGTCTATAGCAAAGCGCAGAAGATTAATCGCAAACTGTGCATATTCCGATATGAGCTCCATTATTGCATCCCTGTCCCAGCCGATTGCCTCCGCAGCGCCCATGGCCCTTGCGGTGACAGGGAATCTTTTCCCTTTAAATACAGCGACAGCGGCAATCACCGCACCAGCTTCGACATAATGGATAATTGCCTCTTTGCCCTGTCCATGAAGCTTTGATAATTTCAGCCTGCCCTTAAGCACAAGGTAGCACCTGTCGGCGTGATCCCCCTCATGAAAGAGGATTTCACCCGCCTTAATGTGCTGGCGTCGGCCACGGTCTAAGATATCCGCAAGCATGTCAGGCGGTATATCGGCAAACAATTCGGAACGTGAAATGGTATCTGAATATTGTTCAGGAATGTTCATATCTGCATATAGGATATAACTTTCTTGGAATATATTACCACTATAATAAACTTATCTTCCACTAGAGCTTAATTTAGTGTTTATTATAATAAATTTTTTAAATATTATACAATTATTTTTATTCCCCACGTCTCTCTTGCCAAGATAGAATCCAACGTAATAAAAAATCCGTCCCCGCAGAATGTGATAAAAATTGCGAAAGGCCTGGCCATAACTTTAGATGAGTTAATGGAATAGCCATCAGGTGAGTCAAATAGCAGGCTTGCGTCTCATAGATTATACACAAAACATTTTGTGTCTCATTTTTTTGTAATTTTGAGATGCGACAGCATCATGTACAAAATATTTACTTTTTGGTCACGTTTTATCAACGTGTCCATAACATGGATGCGTTATCTTGAAAGATTGCTAAATGACCCCCTTTCTTGCTTTTAATATCAAAGGGACAGGGACCTTTCTTTACATAAAAAATTTTCATGTAAAGAAACCGGCATTGAATTTACGTAAATATGCATCGATAAGAAACTGGCAGCCTATAAAACTGATAGCATGTACAAATATT
>JAFGIC010000347.1 GCA_016929815.1 Deltaproteobacteria bacterium | reverse complement strand
TCTAAATTCAAAATATTCTTATAACCATAATAGGAGGATTCAAAATAAATGGCGCTTAAGAAATCCCAGCTCTACTCCTCCATCTGGTCAAGTTGTGATGAACTGCGCGGCGGCATGGACGCCAGCCAGTATAAGGATTATATTCTCGTCCTTCTCTTTATTAAATACATCAGCGATAAATACGCCAATGTTCCTTACTCACCCATTACGATCCCAGCAGGGGCAGGCTTTGCCGATATGGTAGCCCTCAAGGGCAAGTCGGATATCGGCGATCAGATCAACAAAAAGATTATAGCCCCCCTGGTTAAGGCCAATCAGCAGCTCTCTCAATCCGATTTCCCGGATTTTCATGATCCTGTAAAGCTGGGAGATGGAAAGGAACAGGTTGATCGCCTTACAAATCTTATTGCCATCTTTGAAAACCCCATGCTCGATTTTTCCAGGAACCGTGCAGAGGGTGACGACATCCTTGGCGATGCCTATGAATACCTGATGCGCCACTTTGCCACTGAGAGCGGCAAGAGCAAGGGCCAGTTCTATACCCCTGCGGAGGTGAGCCGGGTTATTGCACAGATCGTCGGCATCCGCAATGCGAAGACAAGCAGCAGTACAACGGTCTATGACCCCACGTGCGGTTCGGGGTCCCTGCTCTTAAAGGTCGCGGACGAGGCGCGCACAAAGGTCACACTTTATGGACAGGAAAAGGATGCCACCACCGCAGGCCTTGCTCGAATGAATATGATCCTCCATAACAACCCTGAGGCCCTTATTGCCCAGGGCAACACCCTGACTGATCCCAAATTCAAGGATAATACACTCAAGACCTTTGATTATGTGATTGCAAATCCACCCTTCAGCGACAAACGCTGGAGCACGGGCCTTGATCCTCTTAATGACCCCAATGATCGATTCAAGCCCTTTGGCGTCCCTCCGAACAAACAGGGCGATTATGCTTATCTCCTGCACATTGTTCGCTCCCTCAAGGGCAACGGCAAGGGTGCATGCATCCTGCCCCACGGCGTACTTTTCAGGGGCAATGCAGAGGCGGACATACGGCGAAATCTTATCAGGAAAGGTTATATCAAAGGTATAATAGGCCTGCCTGCCAACCTCTTTTACGGCACCGGCATCCCTGCCTGCATTGTTGTCATAGACAAGGAGGACGCCCATGCACGCAAGGGCATATTCATGATAGACGCAAGCGTAGGGTTCATGAAGGAAGGCCCTAAAAATCGCCTGCGCGCACAGGATATACACAAGATTGTTGATGCCTTTACAAAGAGGCTTGAGATACCAAAGTACTCACGCATGGTCAGCGTTGAGGAGATTGAAAGAAATGAGTTCAACCTGAATATACCTCGCTACATTGACAGCCAGGAACAGGAAGACCTCCAGGACATTGCAGGGCATTTGCAGGGCGGCATACCTGAGAGGGATATAGATGCCCTGAAAAAATACTGGGACATCTGTCCGCAGTTGCGAAAGGCGCTCTTTAAAAGGAACCGTCCCGGATATCTCAATCTTCGAGTGGACAAATCTTCGATCAAGACCAAGATATACGAACACCCCGAATTCACATCCTTTATCTCCGATATGAACTCACACTTTGCGGTCTGGCGAAAGCGAAGCGCCGCTAAATTGAAGGGAATGAAGCAAGGGATGCATCCCAAGGAGATTATTGAAGGGCTCTCCGAGGACCTGCTTTCCCATTATTCCGATAAGCCGCTTCTGGATAAATACGACGCCTATCAACACCTCATGGACTACTGGGCAGAGACTATGCAGGATGACTGCTACATGATTGCAGTGGATGGCTGGAAGGCGGAGACCTATCGAGTAATCGAGATAAAGAAAGGAAAGGACGGCAAACCAGGCAAACAGGTGGACAAGGGCTGGGCCTGTGACCTTGTGCCAAAGCAATACATTGTCGTAAGATATTTCAAAAAAGATCAGGATGCAATTGATAAGATCACTACAGAGCTTGAAACCATCTCGGCAAGGATAACCGAATTGGAGGAGGAAAACAGCGGCGATGAAGGCGCCTTCTCAGAACTTGACAAGGTGAACAGGGCAAATGTTACAGCAAGGCTGAAGGAGATAAAGAATGATAAGGATGCGAAGGAAGAGGCCGCAATATTAACCGAATGGCTGAAGCTTTCCGAGCAGGAAGCAGACCTGAAAAAACAGATCAAGGATGCCGAGGCAGAACTGGATAACAAGGCCTATGCAAAATATCCGACCCTTACAGAAAACGAAGTCAAGACCCTGGTGGTCGATGACAAGTGGCTCGATACCCTGGATACGGCAATCCATGGTGAGATGGATCGCATCAGCCAGGCCCTTACCCAGAGAGTAAAGGAATTGACCGAACGATATGAAACCCCGCTTCCACATATGATAAGCCGTGTTGCCACGCTTGAGGCAAAAGTGAATCGACATCTTAAAGAGATGGGTTTTTTATGGAATTGAAACCTGGGGATAAACAAACAGAGATTGGCGTTATTCCATCTGATTGGGATATGGATTTGGTGGATAATATTGCTTATATCACGACTGGGGATAAAAACACACAGGATCGAATAGCTGATGGCGAATATCCATTTTTCGTGCGCTCACAGAAAGTTGAGAAAATTAATAGCTATTCATTTGATGGTGAAGCCGTACTGACCGCCGGTGATGGAGTAGGAACAGGAAAAGTTTTTCATTACATCAACGGTAAGTTTGATGCCCATCAACGAGTGTATTGTATCAGCAATTTCAGTGAACGAATAAATGGGTATTACTTCTATCTCTATTTTAGTAGCCATTTTTATAAAAGAATCATGCAAATGACTGCCAAATCATCAGTTGATTCAGTTCGGCGTGAAATGATTGCAAATATGTTGATCCCTCTTCCCCCCAACAAAGCCGAACAAGAAGCCATTGCTGAGGCACTGAGCGATACGGACGCTCTTATCGAATCTCTGGAACAACTCATCGCCAAGAAACGTCAGATCAAACAAGGGACCATGCAGGAATTGCTAATTGGGAAAAAACGTTTATCCGGTTTTCAAACCAAACCTGGATATAAACAAACTGAGGTCGGGCTAATTCCAGAAGATTGGAAAGTAAAGAATCTTGGTTCTTTTTGTAAAATCACTGCTGGTGGCGATTTAGATAAGGAAGATTTTTCATTAATGTCTGATGATAGATTTAGATTTCCTATCTATTCCAATGCAGTCACATACAAAGGTCTCTATGGCTACGCCAAGTCCCACCAATACGATTCCGATAAAATAACAATAACAGCAAGGGGTGATATTGGACACGCATTTTATCGAGACAAAAAATTTTGCGCAATAGGAAGACTGCTTGTTCTTTCTTCACTGATACCCTGTGATCTTCGATTTATTACAGAATTTATTAATAATTTTGTCGATTTTGCTTATGAAAGCACTGGGGTACCTCAGTTAACAGCCCCCCAATTGGCAAAATATTCTATTGCATTACCCCCCGCTAAAAATGAACAAGCTGCAATTG
>JAFGIC010000346.1 GCA_016929815.1 Deltaproteobacteria bacterium | reverse complement strand
GCCGGTGGTCAGGGCCAGGCACCTGCCGGTGGTCAGGGCCAGGCACCTGCCGGTGGTCAGGGCCAGGCACCTGCCGGTGGTCAGGGCGGCGCTGGTGGAGAGGTATCCGATGCCTGGACAGCAGTAAAGAAATAATATTTTATTAAATATTGTCCTGAAAAGAATCGGGAGAGGAATTCAAATGCCTTTTCCGATTTTTTTATGCCAATAAAAAAGGATCAAATCTCTCTCCTGCCGAAGGACAGGATAAGATTTGATCCTTTATTTTTTTAAAATATAAATTAGATCACACTGACATTTACTGCAGCCAGGCCTTTTTTACCTTCTTCTACATCAAAGGTAACGCGGTCTCCTTCATTGAGAGACTTGAATCCGTTCCCGTTTATCCCTGTGTGATGGACAAACACATCGGTCCCGTCTTCCTGTTCAATGAAGCCGTAGCCTTTTTGATTGTTAAACCACTTTACTACTCCATTTGCCATAAGGACACCCTCCTTTCGCATAAAAATTTCTTGTTTACGAACCTCGGATTGCGCCACTCTTGACAAATGGTTTTTCACCTTAGAACGAAACAGTCCCGCGATAATTAAGCGGGAATTTGTAAGTCTGCAAGATATAAGCAGCTATTAAATAAAAAGTCAATCAAATTATTTTGAATATTACAGATAAATATTAAAATCTTTTACCGCCGCCGCCCCTTCGATTGCCGCCGTAACCTCCGCCGGTTTTTCGACCCTGGCCTTCCGTCTTAGGGCGGGCCTCATTGACATTTAGGGCGCGCCCTTTCAATTCTTTGCCCTTTAAACCGTCAATAGCGGCCTGGGCCTCCGCGTTGTTGGGCATATCTATAAAACCGAATCCTTTGGATCTTCCGGTATAATTGTCCTGGATGATCTTTACCGATTCGACCTGCCCAAAGGCCTCAAATTCCTTCTTAAGATCCTCTTCCTTTACTTCGTATGACAAATTGCCGACGTAGATGTTCATCATTTCCTCCGTATATTTGTTTAAAAGTGGTTATTGTATGACGGCGATAATTCACTTTCTTATCATCAGTATCAAAGACGGGTGGAGTTTCTTTTTCAGAAGGAAAATTGGTCTTTGAGGCCAATGGTGAATATAGTGCCCTGTTTTATATATGGCCCTTATAACATAAAGCGATTAATAAATACCATAAAATTTCTTTTCAGATTTTAGGCCTCGGGAGCATCTTAGCCCTTTCAGCGATTTCCGGTACCCTGTGCTCCCATTCGATAGCCATCAGATGAACCCCTGCGACGCCTTCCATCTCCCTGAATTCCTCTATCTGTTCAAGCGCGAATTTAATTCCTTCCTCTGCGACCTTCCCCTTCTCAGCTCCCTGAAGCCTCTTGATAAGCGATTCCGGGACATCCATGCCGGGTACGGATGAGGCCATATATCTAGCCATACCCACGCTTTTCATAGGCGTTACACCGGCAAGTATATAGCATTTTTCATGGAGGCCCATGTCAACGGCCTTTTTCATGAATAACCTGAATTTTTCCATGTTGTAAATGCATTGTGTCTGGATGAAATCAGCTCCGGCCCTGATTTTGTTTGCCATTCTATAAACCCGGTACTCTGCCGGATCGGCAAAAGGGTTTGCCGCTGCCCCGATAAACATCTTCGGAGGAGTGTCAATCTCCTCATCATTCATAAATTTTCCTTCATCCCTCATCTTTTTTACCAGGGCAATAAGCTGTATGGAATCGATGTCATATACATTCTTGGACTGGGGATGATTGCCGAAAGACTGGTGGTCTCCTGAAAGACACAGCATGTTCCGGATGCCCATGGAATATACGCCAAGGATATCGCTCATCATGGCCAGACGATTCCTGTCCCGGCAGACCATCTGAAAATTTGGTTCAACGCCCTCCTGAAGCATTATTGTGGAAGCTGCCCAGCTGGACATCCTTACAACTGCCGTCTGATTGTCCGTAATGTTTACTGAATCGACAACGCCCTTAAGATGGGCTATCTTTTCCTTCAGGTGTTCTACATTGGCGCCCTTAGGCGGCCCGCATTCCCCTGTGAATGCGAAATGTCCTGCTTTAAGGACCTTTTCAAGGTTGCTCCCTGATTTTAATTCATTCATTCTGCTATATCCTCCCTGATACTTGTACGAGGTCCGCCGTCCCTGGCTGTGCTCCAGTCTTTTGCCTCTCTTACAACCAGGAGGTCATCGAGACGGCCCTCTTGCATTTTTTTCCTGACTATCTTGTCCCAGATGCAGTCGATATCCTTTGATACCTCACATTTTCCATTAGAAGAACCGCCGCATGGTCCGTTTAAAAGGCTTTTTGAACAGCGGGCGATAGGACACATGCCGTCAAAGTAATGCACCACGCAATTCCCGCACCCGGCGCATCTCTCGGACCATACACCATGGCGCAGAGCGCCACCTATTGAGGTGGTGTTCAACGCTGGATAGATGCGTTTTTCAGGATACATCTCAGATAAAAACTGAGGTCCTACGCCGCAGGCCATGGAAAGGATTGCATCATAGTTGTTGACGATATCTTTTATTGTCTCAACATACTCGTTATCACATTGTCTTTCAATTGTTTTTTCATCTATCTCAATAGGGGAGCCTTCCTTTTTACGGGCGATCTTCAATATTGAGGCGAGGATGCCGACCTCTTTTGCGCCTCCGACATTGCATACGGTAACACACCCCTTGCACCCCACGATCAGGATCTTTTTGCAGTCCTTTATCATATAAAGTATTTCATTTATAGGTTTTCGGTCAGCAATAATCATATTGTATCAACCTCTCTTTCGCGATTCCCTAACAGGAACATCATGCAGCTTTCTTTCGGTATTTTTCATTAAGAGGGCTGGGCCCAAGTTCCCTGATTTTTTTATCCATTTCTCTGGCAAAATCGACAAAGCTCGGACCGTCGCTTGCCGCTACATTAAACATCTCAACCCTTTCAGGCTCAATGCCCAGTTCCTTAAGTATATTTTTAACATGTAACACCTTTTTTTTTGCCTTCATATTTCCGTCCAGGAAATGACATTCGCCTTCCAGTCACCCTGCAACATAGACGCCGTCAGCGCCGTGTTCAATCGCCTTCAGGATGTGTATTACATCCACCCTGCCTGAGCAAGGCACATAGACAATCTTGATGCTGCTCGGGTATGAGAGTCTCATGGAACCTGCCAGGTCCGCAGCAGAATACGCTCAATACTGGCAGCAGTAAGCGAGAATCTTAGGTTCAAATTCCGTCATATCTCCTCCGGTACTGTTACTCGTCAAATAGTTAAATAGTCAAACAGTGCCCATCCATAAACAGGGCCTTTATGGATGGAGCTTTCAGCGATCAGCCTTCAGCTTTCAATTAGAAATCAAATTAGTTCTTGGCTGACAGCTGATCGCTGACAGCAAAGAGCTTATTACGCAGCCTCAAACAGCGCTTCCGTTTTGGCGATGAGCTGCCTGTCTGTAAAATGATGCAGTGTTATTGCCTTGCCTGGACATTCGGCAACGCATGTCCCGCATCCATGACACATCGCCGCATCAATCACTGCATAGCCCTCTTCGCCTATACGCGGCACGGAATAGGGGCATGTCCTCACACAGGTCAGACACACGCCGCACTTGTCCGGATCCACAGACGCAACCACGCCGCCTACTGCAATCCCCTCCTTGGAGATGATTGTAACGGCCCTTGCAACT
>JAFGIC010000345.1 GCA_016929815.1 Deltaproteobacteria bacterium | reverse complement strand
ATGGAAAAAAAGAATGCCGGTTATATAGTGTGATAATATGAATTATAAAATCCATATGCGATTAATTATTTTTTCAACCCTTTTTATGCTTTCGACCTATGGGTGCAGGGGTACAATACCCGATGTGCGAGGCCTTTCAGGGAATGGAGTAAAGACAACTCTATATACAATGGATTATACCATCCAGGCAGGCGCTTTTTCTGATGTAAACAATGCGTCGGATCTTACATCATATCTACAGGAAAAAGGATTTGATGCCTATTACTTTTTGCATGAATCCAACTTGTATAAGGTAAGATTCGGAAATTATTCATCCCAGGAAATAGCCAGTGATATTGCTGAAGATCTGCGCTCCAAGGACATAATAACGGAATATTTGATCATCAGACCAGGGGACTATCCCAGGCTGGGTGCAGATAAAAAAGATACAGGCGGTCTCAGGAACGATATTGTCTTTACAGCGAGAAGGTTTCTGGGGGTGCCCTACTATTGGGGCGGTGTTACAAGCAAGACAGGGTTTGACTGCAGTGGGTTGACAATGGCGGTTTACAAGCTCAACGGATTGAATCTCCCGAGGACAACAAAAGAACAATGGGCATCGGGCATGATTGTTGAGTCAGACCGGTTGTCTGAAGGCGACCTCGTATTTTTTTCCACGAAAAGGAAGGGAGAGGTCTCTCATGTAGGCATATATGTAGGCAGTGACAGGTTTATACATGCACCGGGCAAGGGGAAAAATATTCAGATTGAATCCCTTTCAAACGAGTATTTTCAAAGTCGTTATATGGGCGCCAGGACATATCTTGAATGACTTTCCTTTGTATTTTTTTGTATTGACATGAAAATCTTATTTTCTTATCCTTTATTTATTTTGGTATATGTGATATAGAAGTTATAAAAGGATGCTACCTATAATGTCGGAAATATTAATGCCTGAAATAACGAAATGATTTGACTATTTCTGATTTGGGTAATAATATCTTTATTCATTGTCAAAATAGATATTATTTTAGTATTGTTACTTAGTGTTCATCCTAAAACACCAGTTTTCGGATTCATGCTTTCAGCATTCAGCTGTCAGCAAAACTTTATTAATTCAATTAATTGGCTGATCCCGCCTTGGCGGGACTGACCGCTGAAAGCTCCATCCATAAATGCCTTCTATATGGATGGACACTAATTAGATTTCTGAAGTTTTTATTATTTAATTACAATAAAGTTGGATATATTTTAATTATAATTTACTAAAGCACGGAGGATGAGAAGATTATGAAAAGGAACATTCAGTCATTTATTATTTTTTGTTTAGCTGTGACATTGATTTCTCTTGGTGCTGCATGTGCCAAAAAACAGGTTGAAGTAGCCCCGGTAGTTGATACCAGTGCTGAAGATGAGGCGAGGAGACTTGCCGAGCAGGAGGCCGCCGCTGCAAAGGCCCGCGCCGAGCAAGAGGCCGCTGCCGCAAAGGCCCGCGCTGAGCAAGAGGCTGCCGCTGCAAAGGCCCGCGCTGAAGCAGAGGCTGCCGCCAGGAGATTACTGGAGCAGCAGATGAGCGCCTTTGAGAGTGAAAAGATCTACTTCGATTATGACAGGGCTGACCTGAAACCTGAAGCACAGGCTACACTTGAGGAAAAGGCAAAGTTTCTTGAGGATAACCCATCTTGCTCCGTTACAATTGAAGGACATTGCGACGAGAGAGGAACAAACGAATATAACCTTGCCCTTGGAGAGAGAAGGGCTGATGCTGCCAAGAAATTTCTCACTTCCTTGGGGATATCATCAGACAGGGTAACAACCGTAAGCTATGGCGAAGAGAAACCGGTCGCAGTGGGACATGAAGAATCTTGCTGGTCGCAAAACCGTCGTGATGAGTTCAAGCTGATTAAATAAATATACCTTCTGTTTCTAATAATGATGGGCGCAGGGTGTGAAGGAAGACTGGTTTGTCAGGTCCCTTAATATCCGGCGCCCATTTTTATTCTCATAAAAAGATTCGGCATTACTACTAAAAAGCCTCGGATAAATTAACGGAGGGCTATAATATGTCCGGAAAGACTGGTAAAAGACGAAGACTTGTATTTTTACTGGAAGCACCGGATGCCAAGGAAGTCATCCTTATGGCTGACTTTAATAAGTGGAACAGGAAGACTCATCCCATGAAGCGGGATGAAAAAGGCATCTGGAATAAGACGGTTATAGTTCCATTGGGGAGACATGAATATAAATTCCTAGTGGACGGCGATTGGTGGAATGACCCAAGAAATCAGGATGTCTGTTACAATCAACACGGAACATTAAACAGCGTAATTATGGTTAATTGACTGCGGCATTGGAAATATTCAACGATCTTCAAGGAGCCTATCGGAATGAGCAATTGTGAAAGATGCGTATTAAGGGCCAAATATGACAGCAAACCGCGCTCGATTCTTGGCCGTTTATGGAAATGGCACATCGGGTGGTGTCCGGGCTGGAAGGCATATGTCAATTCACTGCCTGAAGAGGAAAGGGGAAAGATACTGAAACAATACGCCAGGTCATAGGGTCTAATTCCCCGGAAAACCTGCCTTTTATAATGCCCTCATCCATTCGGGTTTCAGACCTATCTCTCCTCGCAGGGCGGAGTCAATGAGGTTAAGGGCCTCCTGTTTGCCCCTTGGCAGCCTTGCCTTTAATGGGAGATAATTGGATGCGTGATTCGAGAAAAACAGACCCTTGGTAATATTCGTGTGCAGGATCATCTCCCTCAATTCCCTTAAAAGACCTTCTTCGTCGGGCAGCTGGAAATCGCCCCTTTGATATTCCTCCCAGAGTTCGGTCCCTGGAATGAGCATTACCGTAAGGGCGCCGATATAATCGGGATCCATCCTGCTGAGCAGTTCTCCTGTGGCCTTTGCGTGTTCAAGAGAAATTTCAACTCCAGCGATGCCCAGCAGCACCGTCACAGAAAGCTTTATGCCCGCATCCTTTACCTTTCTGCCCATTTCAACGCAATGTGCGGAATCGGAACCCTTTCGTATCTTTTGTCTTATATCATCATCCCCCGTCTCAACGCCCAGGAAAAGGATGCCCAGCCCCTTTTCCCTCAGTTCCGTAAGATCTTCGGGGGATTTCCTGTTGATGCCCTTTGTATTGGCATAGGACCCCACACGTTTTACCCACGGAAGGTGTTCCCTGATCCTGTCAAGTATCCACACAATCCTTTCCTGGGGTATAATAAGGGCGTCTCCATCCATCAAAAAAAGACGGTCCTGCCTCTGAAAATGTTTTGAGGCATAAAGAATATCACTTAAGATAATATCATTATTCTTTATAGCAAACCTCTTTGCCTTGTATGAACCGCAAAAGGTGCATTTGTTGTGTGAACAGCCAAGGGTGACCTGGAGCAAAATGCTGTCCGACTCGCTGGGAGGTCTGATACAGTAACCTTCATAATGCATTCCTTCATATTCCATCCAATCCGTTTTCTCCTTAGTGTTAGGACATATTAATTATCCTCATATACTCTGTCAATGCCCTATGAATTTTGTTGATCAGAAGACTTGCCGATTATGCCATAGGTCGCTATGACCTCTATGGGGCTGACCCGGTGCAACACCTTAAATCCCTGACTTTGCTTTCTGAACTGGAGGTAAAGGTTCTGTTACCAGGGCATAACAGGATAATAAACCATGTTCCAGACGGGTATATCAAGGAAACAGCTGAACAGTGGAGATATTACCTTAGATAGTTATTTACAGGTAAGCCTGCGGTATTTCTTGTTTTTATTTTTCAGATGAAAAGTATAAAATCAACTTTTCACGGATCTGATATTCATTGAATGATTGGGGTAAGGCTTGCCCGATAAATTGGGCCTTTACTAATTGATTTTATTGATGTAATATCTATTCATCTTAGACCTACTGGAAGATTATGAGAGAACCGGGAATTTCCCCGGTATGTACAACCCGCCGTTTCTAAGGAGTCGTTTTGAGCTCTTTACCTACAATAATTATCGTCCTTGCTTTTTACTGTGTGATTGTGACCTTATTTATATTAGGTTTGGCTATACAGCGTGCAAAAAACAGACGGGCAAAAGAGGAATTCAACAAAAGCGAGGTGCGTTATCTCATAGCACTGGAAGGGGCTACAGAAGGCCTCTGGGATTGGGAGATCTCTTCAGACAGAGTCATCTTTTCAAATCGTTTCAGCGAAAGCCTTGGTTATTCACCCGGGGAGATGTCCGGTACCATGGGTTCTTTTCGTAAACGACTGCATCCTGAGGACGCTGAAAAAACCTGGGCGGCAATACAGCGCCACCTCCAAGAGCGTGTCCCGTTCAATATTGAATGCCGTCTCAGAATAAAAGCGGGAGAATACCTGTGGTTTTTAACCAGGGCCCAGGCTATCTGGGATGCCGAGGGAAAGGCTGCCAGCATGTCCGGGTGGATACAGAATATCAACGCACGGAAACAAGCCGAATTGAGCCTTGTAACGGCGCTTTCGGAAATAAGGGTCTTGAAAGACCAGCTCGAGTCAGAGAGAATCTACCTGCAGGAAGAAATAAAATCAGAATACAACCACGAGAACATAATCGGACAAAGTGACGAACTCAAATACGTATTATATAAAGTTGAACAGATTGCACGCACTGATTCGACCGTCCTCCTTCTTGGCGAGACCGGAACAGGCAAAGAACTGGTAGCCCGCGCCATTCACAGCTTAAGCCTCAGGAAAGACAGGGCTCTGGTAAAAATCAACTGTGCCACCCTTCCTTCAAACCTTATAGAAAGTGAACTGTTCGGTCATGAGAAAGGCGCATACACCGGCGCCCATTCGAGACAATTGGGGAGATTCGAGGTTGCAAACGGCGCCACTCTTTTTCTGGATGAGATAGGCGAACTGCCCTTAGAGCTTCAACCCAAGTTACTGGGGGTGATCCAGGATGGCGAGTTTGCAAGGCTGGGTAGTACAAAAACCATCAAGGTTGATGTTAGGATTATCGCCGCAACGAATCGAAATCTCGAAGAGGAAGTCAAAAAGGGAAGATTCAGGGAAGATCTGTGGTTCAGGTTGAATGTCTTTCCTATTACGGTTCCTCCTCTTAGGGACCGGTTGAGTGATGTGCCGTTTCTTGCTGACTTTTATGTGAATAAGATTTCCAAGAGACTGGGGAAACCCATTCTGAGCATACCGACGAGCATTATGGACGAATTGAGGAACTATAATTGGCCCGGAAATGTCCGGGAACTGGAAAATGTTCTGGAACGGGCGGTAATTAACTCATCGGGCTCCAAACTGCATCTTGTGGATGAATTGAAAAGGTCGAATAAAGATTTAACAACGACCCAAAGAACCCTGGATGATGTTGAACGTGAATATATTATTCGGGTACTTGAGCAGACAAATTGGAATGTCAGCGGCAGAAATGGGGCAGCAGAGATCCTTGGACTTAACCGCAGCACATTGCGCGCCCGGATGCAAAAGCTTGGTATTCATCGACCTTAGGTGTGGATGTTATAGCATCGAAACAGACACCATCACATGAAATCCCTCACATAACAATGAAGTTAAAAGGTGGTCAAATATGGCCATTGGTTAAATATGGCCATAATTTAAGAACTAATAAGCTCTACCATAGACAGTTTTCATATGTAGATAATCATTAATAAATCAGCATGTTAGATAAGACGAAATATCAGCTTCTCCTGCATGGCACGAAGCGTGAATACATAGTAATCTATCTTGGCTGGCTTAAGTTTTTAATAAACGCTAAGCAGGTGGTTTTTTCATCTTACCAACTCGCATGTCTGCCGCCAGGGTTATGATGCGTGAAGGAGATTACCCATATGATCATAGTCAGAATCACAATGAATGTGCTTCCTGAAAAACAAAAAGAGGTTATGCAGACACTTCTATCAATGATTGAGCCCGATGGAAAGGAAAAGGGTTGTTTGAGCCATGACCTCTTTTGCGATATCAGGGACACCCAGGTTTTCAGTCTCATAGAAGAGTGGGAGACCCGTGATGCCTTGGATAATCATATGCAGTCGGACAGATTCAGTGCTTTGCTTGGGACAAAGAGTCTTTTAGTGAAACCTTATGAGATCAAAATTCATACTGTCTCCCATTCGGAAGGGATGGAGGCCATTAAGACCGCCCGGGGAAAATGTCGATAGTCATAAGCCTTTAAAGGAGCCGATAAAAATGAATATCCTCTTAATATATCCTAAATTTCCTGAGACCTTTTGGTCTTTCACATATGCCTTGCCTTTTCTTCGAAAGAGGGCGGCCTTTCCTCCACTTGGTCTTCTGACGGTCGCTGCGCTTTTGCCTGATGAATTTTCAAAGCGTCTCGTGGATTTGAACGTAGATCGTATTACTAATGATGACCTCTCATGGGCGGATCTCGCGTTCATAGGAGGCATGGCGGTTCAAAGGGAATCGGTGAAACAAATCATCGCCCAATGCAAAGCCAAGGGATTGAAAATGGTCGGGGGAGGACCGCTTTTTACCGCGGAACCCGAAGAGTTCCGGGAGGCGGATCATCTTGTACTTGGTGAGGCAGAACTTACATTGCCGCTTTTTCTTGAGGATTTGAAAAAAGGCCATCCGAAGAGGATATACAGGGCATCCGGTTTCTGTGACCTCCGTCGCACGCCTATCCCCTCATGGAATTTGATATCTATGAAAAAATATGCGTCCATGAATGTTCAATTTTCCAGGGGATGCCCCTTTAACTGCGAATTCTGCAACGTAACGGTTCTTTTCGGTCATCGACCGCGCCTGAAAACATCGCGGCAGGTCATCGCTGAATTGGATCATATTTATAACGCAGGATGGCGCAATAGTATATTTTTTGTTGATGACAACTTTATCGGAAACAGGCGATATCTTAAAAAAGAATTGCTTCCGGCACTGATCGAATGGCGAAGAGATAAAAAAGGATGTGTCTTTTTTACAGAGGCATCCATAAATCTGGCCGATGACCCGGATCTTTTAAAAATGATGGTCAAGGCCGGTTTTGATTCTGTTTTTATCGGCATTGAGTCACCTGATGATGCATGTCTTACAGAATGCAAAAAAAATCAGAACAAAAACAGGGATCTGCTTCATAGCGTTAAAATTATTCAACAGGCCGGCAT
>JAFGIC010000344.1 GCA_016929815.1 Deltaproteobacteria bacterium | reverse complement strand
GCAACTTCCTTGACCATCTGTGCGCCCATATTCTCAAATTTATCTTCGAGTTCGATCTCCTTGGCTACCGTAACGCCGTCCTTTGTAATATTTGGCGAACCCCATGATTTTTCAATTATTACATTTCTTCCCTTGGGTCCAAGTGTGACCTTAACGGCGTTGGCAAGGGTATCTACTCCTTTCATTATCTTTTCACGAGCCTGACTGCTGTATTTAATCTCTTTTTTAGCCATTTTTGATATACCTCCAGGTGTTACTTTTCAATGATTCCGAGGATATCATCCTCTCTCATGATTAAATGTTCCACGCCGTCAATCTTGATCTCAGTGCCGGCATATTTCCCAAAAAGCACACGATCACCCTTTTTGACATCCAGGGGGGTTAACTTCCCGTTCTCATCGATTTTGCCCGGACCTGCGGCTACCACCTTCCCCTCGAGCGGTTTTTCCTTGGCCGTGTCGGGGATAATTATTCCACCTGAAGTCTTTTCCTCCTCATCGATCCTTAAAATAAGCACCCTGTCGTTCAAAGGCTTTATCTTCATACCCAAACCTCCATAAAAAATAATGAATAATTAATGTAATTTTATTTTAATATCTTTTGGACAGGAACGAAATTAATCATTCTCAATTGATTGTCAAGAAGGGTAATTTTAACCCGCTGTTTTTTGATCCTCTGCGACAGTTTTCTGCAAGTTCTCCAGCGCATGCTCATAATAATCCTTCTGTTCCCTGTCCCATGCGCGGGAGCTTGCCTTTTTCAGACTTTTTTCTGCATTTTTAAAGTCCTTCAGTTCAATATATGTAACTGCAAGGGCATAGTGGAACAGATGTTCATCATCCTTTCTCCGGATTGCCTCCCTGAACTCCTTTATGGCCTCTTCCTTGAGACCGCTATCAAAGGCTATCCTGCCGAGGGAAAAATGATAATAGGGATTTTTTTCTCTGAAAGACGCTACTATCTTTTCATAATAGGCGGCTTCTTCTTTCCTTTCTGTTTTTAAATAAAGCCTTGCCATATTGTTCAATATGGTCATCTCCAATGTGTCATCTCTGCCCCTGTTGATGGAAAGTCCTTGCAGATAGGCCTTCTCAGCAGCGTCATACTGGTTGTTCCAACTGTAAACTATCCCGAGGTTGGACCATGCGAATCCAAGCTCAGGGTCCGTCTTAATCGCCTTGATAAAATAGCGATAGGCCTTGGTTGTCTTCTCTTCAACAAGATATTCAGAGGCTATGTTGTTATAATACTGAGCGAAGGCCTTATTATCCGTGATCGATCGGGTTGAAGAAGGCCCGACATAATCTGTTCCGGCATCGAGTGAAGGGGCGACCAGATACCTGGCTTTATTGTCCCACATTATAATGCCCTTGTTCCCGTCGATAAAATCTATCCTGTAGGCGCGTTCTGAGTGGGATTCTATCTCTATAAAGGCGCCGATATGCCTGGTTACAAAAAGGCCCTCCCTGTTTCTGATCCAGTTGGGGGGTGTCCGGACATCCTGATACCCGCTGTGAAGCCCGACATATCTTGCCGTGGCTACAAAGAGGTTGACAAAGGAGAGGCAGTTTCCTTTCCCTGATTCAAATGTCTCTATAGCAGTCCTTGTCCCGAATTTATCATCCATAGTGTCATATTTGACCCTTTTTGATATGAGATCCCCCAGCATGTTTAACCTTTTCCAGGGATTTTTTATCCCTGCAACGGATTCATCCAGTATTGATCTGATCTCATCGTTAAGGGCAAGTATATCCACATCAGGTATAGAGGCATCAGCTGATGCGGGGCCTATCAGGGAACCGTCCGGGGCAGCAAACTCAGGGAATTTTTCAATTGGGACAATATGGGTCTTTGGATAAGGGTATGTGGCACAGGCCGATGCAGTAAAAAATACTATGGCAGCTATAGAAATAAGACGAAGTAAAACCATCAATGCAGTCAATGCATGAGGAGATGAAGACGGAGCTTTGGTGAATTCTATATTTTTTAGCCATTTATACATATTATTAATTTCCTGGGATACACAAAAATAAGGCCTATTTCGACAGCCTGCTGCCGTTTATTACCGGGGCTGCGTCAACCTGTAATTCGAATATAAGTCGTGATTATATAAATACAACATCTTGGGGATTTGTTGGGACAGGCCCTTCCTTTTTGTGGCTGAGGATGGATGGACGGCAGCAATCACCGTTTTTAGGGCCAGGGGGCCGTGGTGTGAAAAACCCTGATGCTGAATCTACAAGGCCCTCAATGCCGGTATTGCAGAAGAAATAATAGCCTCTGAAAAAGGCTCACGGTATCTTTTTATATAGCTGATGATTTCCGGTTGACCCGCGTGGAGAGGGGTGTCGCTTACAAATTTGAAGAGGAGACATTTCCTGCCGAACCTCCGGGATGCCTGAACGACCGCGGCGCCTTCCATATCAACAAGATCGGCATAAGAAGCGATGCTGCGGAAAATATCGGCATCATTGATCGCCTTGTCCTGGGTTGCAAGAGTCGCCTTGTCAAATCCACTCAGCGTGTCAGGGTGCTGGACATAAGGGCTGTTTGTCCTGAGATGTATCCTGTCAGGTTCCACGGTCTTTGTTATATTGTAAATGCTGCCGAGTTTTTCCGAGTCCTGAACCGCCCCTGCGGCGCCCAGATTCAGTATGCAGGCCGGGTCATGCCTCATGCAGGCATATGCCGTAGCCAGCGCTGCATTTACTTTGCCTATCCCTGATACTGCTAAAAGGATATCACCTCCCGCATAAACCGGGAAGGGCCGGGAGTTTACTTCCTTCAGTCCCAACCCATTTATAAAGGGATCGGCCTCCATGGGGGTTGCTATTATTATGCCGATGAAGAAATTGTTCTCAACTTGATTAGTCAATTTGATCCCCGGAGTGTGATAAACAGCATATGGTATGTAAACATGGCGTAAGCTCAGGCGCAGGGCGCAAAGACTTTACCCTTCTAAAATCTCAGGTTTCAAATTTGAGATTTATTATCTTGCGCCCTGTGCCCTGCTGTCATCTATTTCTTTTTCAAGGCCTGTTGCAGTTTTTCTCCCAGGGATCCCATGGATTTTTTCGAAGTGTCCGCGTACTGCTTCCAGTTCTCAACCTCCGTAAGGTCCGTGGGTGAGAGGGATATCTTGCGCTCCCTCGGGTCCACGCTTGTCACAAGGACCATAACATCATCCCCTTCATTGAGCCTTTCAATATCAGAGGGCTTGGAGGCCTTGGCTATTGCAGATGAAGGCAGGAGACCTGTCACACCCGGTTCAAGCGTAACGAAATAACCGAATCTCTCCTTTTTTTCCAGGGTCCCCTTGACTGTCTGGCCCGGCTTGTATCTCTCCTGGATGTCCGTCCAGGGATCTCCATCTACGTCCTTTATGCTCAGGGAGATCCTCTTTTTTTCAGGATCTATCTCGTTGATTACTACATCCACTATCTCGCCCGGCTCTACCTCGTCTTCAGGCCTCAACACCCTTTTTGTATAGCTCATCTGGCTGATGTGTACCAACCCCTCCAGACCGGGAACAATCTCTATAAAAACCCCGAACTTGACACAACGGGTAACCTTTCCCTTTATCCTGTCTCCTACATGATATTTTTCAAGTGCATCGGCCCAAGGATCCCCGGTCATCTGCTTTAAGGAGAGGGAGATCTTCAAATCCTTGCCGCCTTTGCCCTGCTGAATCTCAAGAATCTTAACGGTCACGGGGTCGCCGACGCTGAATATATCCTCTGCCTTTTCAGTCCTTCCCCAGCTCATCTCCGAGAGATGGACCATTCCTTCCAAGCCCGGCATCAGCTCCACAAAGGCGCCAAAGGGCATAAGCTTGGTAACTGTTCCCTGTATCTCCATGCCGGCGGAAAGGCCCGCAAGAAAGCCCTTTTTCTTTTCTTCAAGCTCTTTCTTTAACAGGTCGCGCCTTGAAACAACGATATTCTTTCCGTTTTCCCCGTATTCGGTAATCAGAAAGGGGAATGTCTCGCCTATGTATTCGGCGGCCTTTTCCACATATTTTATGTCTATCTGGCTTATGGGACAGAAGGCCTTCTTGCCCATCAATTCAATGCGAAACCCGCCCTTGCATTCCTCTTTGACCTTGCCGTCCACGGGGACCTTGTTTTGAAATGCCTCTACGAGGAGATCCGCATCGCGCTGGCCCGAAAATCCCCTGGACAGACGGATCTCATG
>JAFGIC010000343.1 GCA_016929815.1 Deltaproteobacteria bacterium | reverse complement strand
TTATGGACTCTATCTTGACCACGGTCGCTCCGCACTGGGCAAGATAATTTGTCGTAAGCGGCCCGGCGGCCACCCACGTAAAATCTGCTATTTTTACACCTTGCAGGGCCTTTTCCTTCATCATATCTCCCATTTTAAATTACCCCTGCTCCTTTGAGAATAACAAGATCCTCACCGGTGATTCCTAATTCACGGATATAGATGTCTTCGTTGTGCTGTCCTTTATATGGAGCAGGTGCTGTCCTGCGGCAAGAACTCTCGGACGACTTGATAAACGCACCCGGGTATTTGATTGTATCCTTAAGTCGAGGGTATTCAACATCTTCCCAGAATACCCTTGCCTCTAATTGCTGACTACCTGAGATATCGGCAATGGTCTGCACCGGCGCGAGCATTATTCCCCTTGCAAGGGCTTCCCTGCTCAGCTCCATTTTTGTGTGAGTCCTGAAGAACCTTATTATCGAGTCTGACAGCTCATCATAGAGGTCCTGGGGTGCTGTCTCCATATCCAGGTTTTCCCAGTCCATATTCTTAAGGTAATCGCTTGCCATGCCTTCGCTGTCCATCCACTTTACAAGTTCACGGTTTGTCTTGGCGCCGAATCCTCCACCATGCATTCCGAAAGATACCGCCCCGTCCTTGCAGGGCCACAGAACACGCTGTTTTTCACCCCTCAGCATCCAGAACTGCCCTCCCCTTTCGGTTATCATTCCTTTATTTTCCCACATGGGTATGGTGTTAACAGTGGTCTTTATCATTGCTTCCCGAATGGACACATCGACATGCTGGCCTTCCCCTGTCTGCCGGCGATAGTAATGCGCGGCCATCGTCGCGATCAGTGCTTCTGCAGACCCGAGGGAATACGCCTGGGGAATGCTTATATGTACGGGGGGCCTGTCCGGGTCACCCGTTATAAACATATGGCCTGACATGGCAGCGCACATCAGTTCCGATGAATTATAATCATGATATGGACCGGTCTGCCCGAAGGGAGAGATTGAAGTCATTATGATTCCGGGATTAATCCTGCTCAGATCTGCATAGCCCAGGCCAAGTTCATCCATATATCCGGGTTTAAAGGACTCAACAAGAAAATCCGCTGTCTTCACAAGCCGCTTCAAAATATCCTGACCGTCCCTCGATTCTATATCCAGCGTAATACTCTTTTTATTTGCATTATATGCCAGATAATACAGGCTCTTTTCCGGATGAGGATCATCCTTATAAAAAGGCGGGAATGCCCTTGCCCGATCACCACAGGGAGGTTCCACCTTAATAACCTCCGCACCCATAACGGCCAGCATCCTGCCGCATAAAAATCCTTTTTCATCTGTCAGGTCAAGAACCCTGTAAGGGCTCAGGGCACCTGTGTTCCTATCGTGTTGTTTACTGTCCATTTCTATATCTCATAGGTAATTTCAATTTAGTTAATCTAATGTTTATAGGATTATGGCAATATTCCAGGTCTTGATTTTTATTCCAATGCCCCTGCATCGGCCAATTCCCGGAATTCTTCTTCATCAATACCCAACAACTCCTTGCAGACATATTCCGTATGCTGCCCCAGGAGGGGTCCCGGTGTCTGTACCTCGCATGGTGTCTTAGATAGAGTGAAACCCACACCATGATGAGTGACTGCGCCCAGTTTTTTATGCTCCAGTTGTTTGAAAAATTTTCTATCCTTAATCTGAGGATCATTCATAATATCATACGAGTTTTCCACCACTCCCGAGGAAACCCCCTGTTCCTGAAGCCGTGTCATCACTTCTTCTGCGGCATGTTTCATCGTCCAGTCACTAATCAGGTTATCAAGCTCCTGTTCGTTCTTTTTCCTGGAAACAGCAGTTGCAAATCTCTGGTCCTCGATCAATTCAGGCTTTTTCATAACATTGCACAGTGCCCTCCACTCCGTATCATTAAAAACAGCAATGGTGCACCACCTGTCATCCCCCGAACATTGATAAACACCATGAGGAACCCCACAAGATGACGAGTTCCCTATTCGGCCGGCACATTTTTTATTAACATCATAATCCAGAAGCGCAGGCGCCAGATACTGCAGACCGGCCTCGAACTGTGACAAATCAAGGCATTGGCCCTTTCCTGTTCTGGCTCTGTAATCCAGCGCTCCTATCAGCATAACAGCACCGAGGGCCGGGGCGGTCAAGTCCGTGAATGCACCCCAGGGCGGGGTAGGATAATCCATGTCCGGCCAGCCCGTAAGATAGGTAAAACCTGTCTGGCTCTGAAGTGTTATCCCGTTTTCCGCGACATGAGCATCCGGGCCTGTCTGGCCCCTGGCGCTCGAACGAAACATGATTATTGAGGGATTGATCTCTTTTAGTTCCTCATATCCCAGGCCCCATTTTTCCATTGTGCCGGGACGGAAATTCTCCGCGACCACATCGGCCCATTCGATGAGCTTTTTTGCCACTTCAACCCCTTTGGGCTCCTTCATATTGATAGTAATGCTCAGCTTATCCGAATTATCATTGGAAAACATGATACTGCTTATCATTCCGGCTTCTCCGCCGGGCGGCGGGAATGTCCTGGCTCCTATAGATCTGGTCCCGGATTCAATTTTTACAACAGTCGCTCCGCAATGGGCCATATAGCTCATTGTGAGGGGTCCGGCGGCAGCCCATGTAAAGTCCGCTATTTTTACGCCTTCAAGTGCTTTTTGTGACATCTCTTTTCTACCCTTAAATGACTCCTGCCCCTTTTAACAGGATCAATTCTTCCCCGGATTTACCCAAAATATTCATATAGATCTCAGCATTGTGCTCTCCGATCATGGGTGCCCTGTGTTTTTTTACGCATGGGGTCTCCGTTGCCTTGATAAAGGGCCCCGGATAGCGGATCGATGTATTCATGTCGGGATGATCCACTTCTTCCCAAAAATCCCTTGCCTCAAGCTGAGGATTTGCTGCGATATCTTGAATAGTATTGACAGGTGCTGCTGTTATCTTCCTTGAAACCAGCCCCTCCATTAGTTCGTCTCTTGATTTTGACCGGCAAAACCCCACGATTGCCTCCTCCAGGTCCCTTTGCAACTCCCGGCTTACTGACCCGGCTTCGATATTTTCCCAGTCCACCTCTTTGAGTCTATCTCCAGCCATGCCTTCGCTGTCCATCCACTCTACGAGCTTACCGCTGAATTTCGGACTGCTCCCTATCAAAGGCAACACAAATGTCACAGAGCCGTCTTTGCAGGGAAAATGGACCCTGGTATTTTCGCCCCTTAGGGTCCAATAAGGTCCTGATCTCTTTTTAATAACTCCATATTTTTCCGTCCAGGGTATGGAATAGGCAGTTGTTTTGACCATGGATTCCCGAATCGAGACATCCACATACTGCCCCTCTCCGGTCCTCTCTCTGAAATAATGGGCCGCCATCGTTGCGATTGCTCCCTCAGCCCCGCCTAATGAATATGCCTGCGGCACACTTATTCGTAACGGGGGACGGTCGGGATAGCCTGTAAGATACATAAAACCCGACATGGCTCCGCACATCAAATCTGATGATTTAAAGCTGGCATAGGGACCGGTTTGGCCAAAGGGTGTTATTGATGTCATGATGATTCGGGGATTCATTCGACTCAGCATCGAATACCCCAGTTCAAGTGATTCCATGTATCCCGGCCTGAACGACTCAACAATAAAATCCGCCGACCTCACCAGCTCCTTGAAAATATTCTGTCCGTCCGTTGTTTTTAGATTCAGGGTAATACTTTTCTTGTTTGTGTTGTATGCAAAAAAGAAAAGGCTTTTTTCAGGGTGTGGCACATCCCCATAAAAAGGTGGTATGTTTCTGGACCGGTCTCCCTCAGGAGGTTCTATTTTTATTACCTCAGCTCCCAGGTTTGCGAGAGCCCATCCGCACATGGGTCCCTTTTCATCTGTCAGATCAAGTACCCGGTATCCGCCCAGCACGGTCTCGCTGCTGTGTTTCTCAGTCATCATTTAATTTCTCCATAAACAATGATATTGGGCTATTTTAAATAATCAGGGCGTAAGGCTTACGGCGCAAGGAGCAGGATCTTAGATCATTTTTAACCTTGTGCCTTATTAAATATATTTAATAATATCCTTGAGTGCCCTTTCGACAGTCCAGTCGGGTTTAAAACCGATTTCCCTTTTAATAGGCCCCGGATCATACTTATAAGGAAGACCAATTCCCGTCCCGCCGGGCATCAGGTCGATTTTAACACCAGGGACCAGAGATTTTATATATTCTGCTACTTCAGGAACCGGATGTATCTCTCCACTCGCCGTAAAGGCCCTTGTTTCTGCTTTCCCCGACATACTCGCCATTACAAGGGCCTTTGCAGCATCTTTCACATATAGCCAGTTGTGAGTAATGCCACCGTTAGGAACCCTTCCGGGTTTACCTGTCAGAGGTTTTATGATCAACTCTTCATCAAGTACGCTTCCGAAGCCCCTCTTCCGTCCTCCACCGTAAACATGAGGAAAGCGGATCGCAACAGTATCAAGTCCATATTGCCTGAAATAATATTCAGCGCAGGCTTCATTATGCGACTTACATGCCCCATAGATACTCTTTGGATAATGAGGGGCATCATTTTTTACAAAGCCGTCTTTATACTGATTGATGTTCCCGAATACCGCCACACTGCTTGTAAGAACTACTCTTTCAATCCCGAGAAGCCTGGCCACTTCGAGGATATTCATGGTGCCGTCACAATTTACCTTTACGGTCAACGGTGGATTTTCCGAACCGATTATGGCTGCGGTATGTATGACCTTATCTATTTCATATTGATCACAAATTTTCTTCAGGTGATCAAGATCCGTTATGTCTCCTTTAACAACGGTTATAGTCTGATTAATCGTTCTACCTGATAACCTTTGGAGTAAAACGGTATCCGGTACAGAGTCGTAAACAACTACATCTTCTCCCTTTTCTTCTATGAGCCGAACCGTATGAGCGCCTATAAAACCGGTTCCACCCGTGACCAGATAAGTCATTATAAATATTCCTTAACCTCTTAATGAGCCGCCATCGACAGTGAATACGCTCCCTGTGACATAGGATGCCTCTCCGGATGCCAGGTAGACAGCGGCATAGCCGATATCCTCTGGTATTCCGATCCTGTCTATGAGTCTTTGTCTGACAATTACATCATTCTTTTCTTTTGACTTTTGTCGTGCTTCAGAAACTCCCGGGGTATCCACTCCTCCGGGGCAGATCACATTTGCCCTTATATTGTAATCTGCAAGTTGCATGGAAAGGGATCTTGTAAGAGCAATGATTCCGCCTTTGGATGCCGCATATGCGAGATGTGGCGATTTAATAAGACCGGCTATCGATGAAATATTTACAATTGATCCACCGCCGCCTTGAATCATTTCCGGGACAGCATATTTACAGCAGAGGAATACACTCTTTAAATTAACATCAATAATCCTGTCCCAGTAATCTTCTTTAAGATCAGTAAACAGACCTTGTTCATCAGAAAGGATACCGGCATTATTACAGAGAATGTTGAGTCTTCCGTAATTTTCAATACACCTTTTTACAAGACCTTCAACTTCAGGCGATTTTGAAACGTCGGTTCTGACAAAATATGCTTCGCCGCCATTAGACCTGATTATCTTTACCGTCTCTTCGCCGGTTTCAGGCACAACATCCGCCACAACTACTTTTGACCCTTCTTTGCCAAAGAGTAGTGCAATCCCTCTTCCTATCCCAGAACCAGCGCCTGTGACAATGCTTACGTTGTCTTTTAATCGCATAATTTTAGTTGGTTAACAATTACCGATTTTTAAATTCCGGTTTTCGTTTTTCAATGAACGCTCTTCTCCCTTCAGTAGAATCTTCCATATTGCGAAGGGACGGCGTAATAATATCTATCAAACCTTGGCCAAATGATCCTGGTACTTCGACTAAGTTTCTTAAGAATTGCTTGTGTAGTCTGATATGCGTTGGTGCTGCTTCTGTTATAGTAGTAGCTACCTCCATTACATGATCCATAAGTTTCTCATGTGGTACAACTTCACTTACAATCCCCATGTTTTGAGCCTCTTCAGCGCTCAGGATCTTTCCCGTGAGAACCATGTACAGGGCGTTGCCAAGGCTCATGTGGTGGGTAAAGGTGATCGGATATGGAAGGCTAAGACCGCGTTTGACTGCAGGGATTCCGAATTTTGCACGGTCAGACGCTATACGGAAATCGCAATACAGAACCGCGCAATTGAAGCCGGACGCAAGACAATACCCGTCAACAGCCGCTATTATGGGTTTCTGACATTGGTTCATCGCCCTATAGGCAGGAAACATACCATAGTCTCGATGAGAGCCTCCCGCTCTTCTGTCCTGTTTAAGGTCCGCACCTGATGAAAAATTTCCTCCAGCGCCGGTAACTACTGCACACAGAAGGTTTTCATCGTGGGTGTAGTCATAAACGGATTCTTCAAGGAGGTCGTACATCTCGTTTGTGATGGCGTTGATTTTATTCGGTCTGTTAAAGGTTATATAGGCAATCCGGCCTTTCTTCTCATATAAAAGTTCTTTCTCATTGCTCATAAGTTATTATCTCCTTTGAAAATAAAATATCATTGAACTTCCATTATATGATATCCATAAGTCTATGGTTAAATGATCCAAATACCTCAGATAAAACACAGGAGTTCTATACGGTGTTTGCTCTCAGGAATATGTATTCCTATTAGGGCAACAAGCATCTTTTTAAGATATAAGGACTTTCTCAACATTCATTATTATTTTCCTACGATTTCTTATTCCATTATGTTAATTTAATTATTTGTGAGAAAATATAGTCCGGCAGTAACCTGCCTTTAGAAATCTTAGGAGTAAATAGTTAACCCAAAGTTCAATGAGAGATTTCTGGTAGGTCGACAATGCCGGACAATGGATTATAATCTACACTTACTTACTCAGCCATGCGTCAGCAGGTGTCCATAGAAATCTATCAAAACTACATAAATTTGTGTCATGAACATTATTTTGCAGCGCGACAATCGCCGGTTCTGTCCAGAGGGGTAAGATCAT
>JAFGIC010000342.1 GCA_016929815.1 Deltaproteobacteria bacterium | reverse complement strand
TCTATCAAACATGGCGGGGCTTCTTTTTTTATTTTTGGGGGAAAGGTCTGCTCATGGTTTGATGGTTCTGTTTTTAATCAAAGGCCGTGAGCAGACAAAGCTCACGGCTTTTTTTTTGGACAGGAATAATGGCGGTATGGAAAATAAATGTAACATAGTTCTCATCGGCTACAGATGCAGCGGAAAGACATCCGTCGGAAAGATCATTGCGAAACGGACAGGGATGGACTTTTGCGATACCGATGACCTGATCGTGAAAAATGCCGGGCGATCCATAGAGGAGATTGTCGGGAAGGATGGATGGGGACGGTTCAGGGAGATTGAGAAAGATATAATCAAAGAGGCGTCAGGTCTTGATAATACAGTGATAACCACGGGCGGAGGAATTGTAGGTGATGAGGATAACGTTAAGAATCTCAAGCGAAACGGATATGTTGTCTGGCTTGAGGGGGATGCGGAGGTCCTTATAAACAGGATGAACAGGGATGCGGATGCAGGCAATGTCCGTCCTTCTTTGACCGGGGCCGATTCCATGAAAGAAACGAAAAAGGTTCTGGAGGTGAGGACACCTTTGTATAGAAAGGCGGCGGACCTGGTGATAAACACGGACAGGCTTTCTCTCGAAGATGTTGCGGAGAGGATAGTAAAAGCTTTCAGCGATCAGCAGTCAGCGGTCAGCTAAGGCTGTTATAACTCCACCTGACCCCCTCTTATCTTAAGAAGAGGGAATCCAGGATGTTAGTTTAACAGGGGCGGTATCTATCTATCAGGGCATTTGAATTGAAATGGTTTATAGCTGAACGCTGATCGCTGACAGCTGAGAGCTTATTTTAATCGGAGACCAACATGGCTGGAAATTCATTCGGAACATTATTCAAAGTTACTACATATGGCGAATCCCATGGCAAGGGCATAGGAGCGGTTATTGACGGATGCCCTTCGGGGATCAGTCTTTCATCCGAGGATTTTGATGCCGAGATGTCGCGGCGCAGGCCGGGGATCGGGGCCTTTGATACACCGAGAAGGGAAGAGGACAGGGTGGAGATACTGTCCGGTGTCTTTGAGGGGCTAACCACAGGCGCGTCCATATCCCTGTTTGTTCCAAATAAGGATGCAAGGAGTAAAAGCTACGAGATATTGAAAAGGCTTTTCAGGCCCGGACATGCGGACTACACCTATTTTAAAAAATACGGGCATTTTGATTTTCACGGGGCCGGCAGGTACTCCGCAAGGGAGACCGCCGCAAGGGTGGCAGCCGGGGTTGTGGCGGGAAAGATACTTAATCCTATCGGCATCAAGGTTGATGCCTTTACAGTTGAGCTGGGCGGGATCAGGGTAGATTCCATTGATATGGACAAGATAAAAGACAGCCCTTTATATTGTCCGGATCAGAAGGCCGGGAAACGGATGATGGAGGCACTTGGAAAGGCCAAGGAAGAAGGCGATTCCCTCGGCGGGATTGTGGAGATCAGGGTTGCAGGGTGTCCTCCGGGCCTGGGGGAGCCTGTATTCGACAAGCTTGATGCGGATATTGCAAAGGCGGTCATGTCCATGGGCGCGGTAAAGGGCGTAGAAATAGGCGCGGGATTTGAGGCGTCAAGATTAAAGGGGTCCGAAAATAACGATCCCATAACTCCCGAAGGCTTCAGGACAAACAGGGCGGGCGGCATACTTGGAGGAATTTCAAACGGCGACGAGATCATCATAAGGGCGGCTGTCAAGCCTATTCCTTCCATAGGCATGGAACAGGATACTATAGACAGGGAAGGCCGAGCCTCAAGGATAAGCATGACGGGCAGGTTTGACGTGTGCGCCATACCAAGGGTGATACCTGTACTTGAGGCGATGGTGAAACTGACGCTTGCGGATCATTACCTGCGTTTCCAGGCCATGAAGATAAATTGAGGAAGATGAAATGGAAAAGATAGCATATCTGGGTCCCGAGGCGACCTTTAGTCACATGGCGGCGGTTTCCCTTTACGGGCGTTCCGCATCTCTTTACCCGGCAGATACCATTGAAGATGTATTTGAAATGGTTGAAAAGGATATATGCGACCTGGGAGTCGTGCCTGTTGAGAATTCATACGAGGGGGCAGTGAATATCACCTTGGACCTCTTTTACAAATATGATCTCAGGATATGCGCCGAGAACTACCTGAGGATAAGGCATAACCTGCTCAGCAGGGAAGAATATGACAGGGATATTAAAAAGATATATTCCCATCCCATGGCACTCGCCCAGTGCCGTTTGTGGCTGAGGGCGAACATGCCGGATATATCTGTTGCAGAGGTCTCGAGCACATCGCTTGCCGCGGCCATGGCCGCGAAAGAGCCGGGCGTAGCGGCAATAGGCAGCAAGGATCTGAGCAGGATATACGGTCTGAGGGTGCTCGAAGAGAATATTGAGGACCATCCTGACAACATGACAAGGTTTGTTTCGATCGGAAGGAGACATTCTCCGCCTACAGGAAGGGACAAGACATCCCTTCTGTTTTTCCTCTCCGACAGACCCGGCGCCCTTTACAAGGCCCTGGGTGCCTTGGCGGAGAGGGGGATAAATATGACGAAGATAGAATCAAGGCCCATGAGGACAAGGAGTTGGGAGTATCTTTTTTTCACGGATATAGAGGGACATGAGGAAGACGATAGGATTGGAGAAGCATTGAGGGATATGGAGAAGGAGTGTGCGCTGCTGAAGAGATTGGGGTCCTATCCGAAGGGGGGATAAAAACAGAGCGTTCAGCTGTCAGCAATCAGCAGTCAGCAAAAAATCACAAGGAATTGATTAAATCATTTAAGGCTGAAGGCTGACAGCTGAAAGCT
>JAFGIC010000341.1 GCA_016929815.1 Deltaproteobacteria bacterium | reverse complement strand
GGAATTTGTCACCAAAAGGATTATGTTTGCTGGTAAAAGAAGATTCCGCTGTACTGGCACATTTGAAGGTGGGTGACATCGTGGATATGAAATACTATAAGGCTGATTACTCACGATCAGGGAAATACATGAGAACACAAATCCGGTATATTACTAAAGACGAGGAAGGTAGATTTAAAGGTCATTATAAGGTGGGGATATCAGTCCCGGAAGCCGAGGACTGCCCTGCCTAATTTTAGCATAAAAATACCCGTAACTATTGAGAATTGATCAAGGTTCCATTTTACTAAAATAACCCACGGGCCGTTTAAAGGTAAACCGAGCCGGCTTGAGTACTATTTCATCAGCAACCTTGCTGATACTGCCCGAAGGAGCACTAAATGGCATGGAAACGATAAATATCGCAGTTCCAACCAAAGTTGCAGCAACCCCAAGAGGCCTGACAACCAATATATCGGCAGGAGTGGCAATTCCCCATACACCCTCTGAGGCCAAAGTAGGTGTCGTCCACACCAAAAGAAAAACTATGGATAAAAGCACCGTCAAGTTCTTTATGTAGAATTTCATACCTACCTCCTTTTGTAATCCAACCCAACCATCAAGATATTTTTTAACATAGAATATAATCTCAACTACCTGTTACGATTAACGAAGCATCATAGTCTTCCACATTTTCATATCCGAGGAGGTTCAGAAGTGTGCCGGTAATGTTTGAAAGGCCAGGGTTTTCTATATCAGCCATTTCATACCAGCCGTTATACCCCGGATCGTATATGGCAAATGGAACCGGATTCAGTGAATGGGCAGTTTTGATTATTTTATTACCATTCTTATCAATTGTAAACATCTCATCAGAATTGCCATGGTCAGCACTCACCACAGCGATCCCATTAAGCTCTTTGACCGCATCCAGGAGTTCTCCGACACATTGATCAACAGTTTCTACGGCAATAATTGCTGCATCCATTACACCAGTGTGACCCACCATATCCCCGTTTGCAAAATTGAGACGGCCAAAATCATACTCTCCGCTTTTGAGCATCTCAAGGGTCTTATTTTTGATTTCTACAGCCTTCATTTTGGGGGCCTTGTCAAATTCGATTTTATCCGAAGGAATCTCTACATAGGTCTCTAGGGTCTCATCGATATAGCCGGAACGATTCCCGTTCCAGAAATAGGTCACATGACCGAACTTTTGTGTTTCGGATATGGCAAAGGATCTGACCTTTTCAGCACACAGGTATTCACTAACTGTTCGGTCAATGACGGGGGGCTGGACCAGAAAATCAGGCGGCATATTTGTATCTCCGTCATACTGCATCATCCCGGCATATTGGATATCCGGCAGCGGTCCGCGGTTAAAGGCGCTGAAATTCTTCTCTGTAAAGGCACGAGAAATCTCAATTGCCCGATCTCCCCTGAAATTAAAACAGACAACAGCGTCTCCGTCTACGATCGGACAGACAGGGCACCCTCGAGGATCTACAATCGTAAAAGCACCCATATATTGATCCGTTATTTTGGGATCTTCAGCGTAAAGTGTCCTAACAGCTTCTTCAGCTGATCGGAATGGTCTGGCCTTACCGAGCACATGGGCTTCCCAACCGCGTTTTACAACATCCCAGTCGGCGTTATAGCGGTCCATGGTCACCTTCATGCGGCCGCCGCCAGAGGCAATATAATATTTCATTCCTTTCTCTTGCGAAATCTTCATTAGCCTGTTCTCTGTGGGAACAATATAATCCAGCGCTGATCTTTCGCCCACGTCCCTTCCATCAAGCAGGGCATGGACGCAGACACGCTCAAGGCCCAATTCAACACATTTATCGATTATTTTATATAGGTGATTGATGTGGGAGTGGACATTTCCATCAGAAAGGAGCCCTATGAAATGCAAGGTCCCTCCATCCTTTATCCTCCTGACTATACTGGACCACAGTTCCGTCTCAAAGATCTGGTTTGTCTCTATAGCACGATTGACCAACCTAGCGCCTTGATCAAAGACGCGACCCGCACCAAGGGCATTGTGCCCTACTTCACTGTTACCCATGTCCTTATCCGAGGGCAATCCCACGGCGGTTCCGTGGGCCTTGAGCTGGCAGTAGAACTTTGACTTGAAGAGACTATCCAGAGTAGGTGCCTTGGCAAGATAAACCGCATTGCTGTCGTTTTCGGGACCAATGCCTATGCCGTCCATAATAATAAAGAGCAAAGGCCCCATTCTTCCTGGAAATGATCGCAGTTTTTCAAGTTTGAGTGTCATAGGCGCTGCTCCTTCGCGATAAATTTGTAACGGGGTTTATTCTCTCCTTCATAGAATAGGGGAAAAATCTCGCCTTTAGGCGAAGACTTTTCTTTGAATTTTCGATCAAGATTTGTAGGAGTCATATCCCGCGCGACGCGGGACAGGGTTTAAGTGTTTATAAATTCAATATATTACAATCAGACCCCTTAATCCTTGTTCAAACTATCTGATTTAGCCAATGTTAGTTAACTTACTTTTTTTAAATTAACACAGAAAACTGACGGGGGAAAGACAAAACTCTATTCCTGCACCAATTCGACTCGACGGTTCTGGTCGCGGTCCAGTTTAGCGGTGTTGTGAGCCACGGGTTTTGATTCTCCGAACCCCCCGGTCTTAAGTCTTGCGACCTCGGACAACCCCTTATGCCCGCCCGGTCCCCATCTCTTTCATCATTCGTGGTTAAATATAGATAAAATACATGATTGAATGTATTACAATTTATCCTTGCCTTTGATAGTTAAGAATTATTTTGTTGTCTTTAATATGCCAAAACCGAGACAGGAAAGAAACGATGACACATCTGGATATCAGTATCAAAATTGAGGGGGAAGCAGGCCAGGGCATTTGAACCCTTGGGGATTTACTGGCTCAGACATGCCTTGAAGCCGCATTCCATTCCCAGGGTCTTAACAGGTTGCATCACATTATATCCTTAGTTAGTGTCTATCCAGAAATACCCTCCTTACGTCATGCCGGACTCGATCCGGCATCCAGAACGGCTTGAAAACACTGGATTCCG
>JAFGIC010000340.1 GCA_016929815.1 Deltaproteobacteria bacterium | reverse complement strand
AGTTCCTTGCATCCCTGCCACCATCCATGAAGCATCATTACAGTATCCGGTCTTATCCCGGGATACAACTCCGCTTTTATCTTTATCCAGCCGTGGGGAGATTCTACTATTATCCAGTCGCTGTCCTTGATGCCCCGTTCGGTTGCCGTGTCAGGGTGTATATGGAGGACCGGATATGGCTGTATCTCCCTGAGTACAGGGACGTTCCTCTGCCATGCAGCATTGTAACATTTGGACGTATGGTAATCAGAAAGTATCAACGGATACTTCTTTGTCAGTTCCGGGGTCCCCGTTATGCTTTCAGGGGGCTCCCTCCATTCGGGCAGGGGATTGTATCCCGCCGCCTCAAATGTTGTATTGTATATCTCAACCTTTCCATGGGGCAGGTAGGGCTCACCTGAAAGCCGGGTGCTTTTTGCCTGGAAAATAGCGTCAAAACTTGTGGCATCGCCTGGAGCGCCTGATTGAGACATGCCTCCCTGTGCCGGCAGTGAAATCCCCTCCGGATGTTTCTTCAATTCATCAAAGGTTATGCCCAGGGGTTCAAGCTGGTAGTTCATGCACTCCGTAATGCTCCCGTTCCAGAAATCGGCGCCGTATCCCATTGCTGCTCCGAGTTCGATAAAAAATTCAAATATAGATTTGTATTCACCCAGTGGTTCGATGACCCTGTTCCTCGGGACAATCATATTTCCCCTTGTTCCGAACGGATGATCAATCTCATAGGGAGTGGCCACAGGGACGACAATATCGGCGTAATCCATGTCTGCCGTACGTGCGACATCCACCACCACATAAAAATCAACTTTCTTCAGGGCCTCGATTACCCTCTTTGCGCCTCTTGTGCTTACTGCAGGCTGTGTGCCTGGCGCGATAATTGTCCTTATCGGATAGGGTTTTTCAGTAAGAACGCTGTCTATTACCTTGTAATAGGCCGATGAAGTGCCTTCCATGAAGGGTTGAAATTCTATGGGAAATTCAGGTCCGACGAGTTTATTTACCATATCCTGGGTATATCGGTGCGCCAGGCTGATACTCCTTGTTCTTCCGCCGCCTCCGGGACCCATTCCTCCACCCAGCTTGTTACCGCCCTTCCTGTTCAGGTTTCCGGTAATTGCCATCAGGATGGCAACAGCGCGGATGGCATCATTGGATGAAGGTGTGTGCTCAACGCCGTTTCCAAGGTCAATGGCAGCACTCTTTGCTTTGGCATATATCCTTGACACCTCGATTATCTGTCCGGCAGGGACGCCTGAAACCCTTTCTCCCCACTCAGGAGGATGCTTCTGAACATGCTCCTTAAGTTTATCGAACCCGTAACAGTATTTTTCGACAAATTCCTTGTCATATAAATCCTCATTGATAATCACATTGAGCATTGAAAGGGCGAGGGCGGTGTCCGTGCCGGGTCTGACCGGGACCCATATATCTGCTATACTCACATCAGGCTCAACCGATGGTTTGATGGAAATTATCTTTGCGCCTCTTTGTTTTGCCTTCAGATAGCTCCTTGGGCCGTCCATTGCGGGACCAGAGAAAAAAGGCTGTTTCGCCCAGATCAGGATAACCTCTGCATTTTCATAATCGCATGAAGGCGATCCGCCCAGGGTATAGGAAAACGCGAACATCCTCTGCATGGCGCATATCCCGCTGTGTCCGTAATTGGGGCTTCCATGGGCTATGAGGAAACGCTGCATGTAATCACTGTATGTCCTCCTGGCCGGAGAAAGCATGGCAAGGGATTCCGGCCCATATTTTTTCTTCTGCGTCTTAAGTGTGTCGGCTATTATCTTTAAAGCATCATCCCATCCGATCCTCTCGAACTTTCCCTCTCCCTTTTTGCCGGTTCTTTTAAGGGGATATTTGAGCCTGTCGGGAGAATAGACCCACTGTGGCGCCGCCTGGCCTTTGGAGCAAAGGCTCCCCCTGTTAACCGGGGATTCCTTCATGCCGGCGACCCTGGTAAAACGTCCATCTTTTACAAAGGCATATACCCCGCAGTTTTCTGAAGGACCGCACATCCCGCAAAAGGTCGGTACAACGGTCTCACCCTCTTTTTTCGCGGAAGCCAGGGCCTCTTCCAACGTGAAGGCCCTTAAATGAAGAAGATTGCCGGTCGCAACGCCCAGCAATCCCGCTCCGGCTGTCTTGAGAAATGATCTTCTGTCAACTAACCATGGATTTTTATGTTTTTCCGAACTCATAAAGTCTCCTTTTTATTTTCGAGGATATCTAAGCCTGCCGACTGTAATAAGGCAGGTGCTTTACCAAAATACTGCCGTTCATGGGTTATCTTTAAGTCACAAACCTCTGTGATAATACCAGGCGTTTTCTCTGATGGCAAGCAGGATTTACAACCTCTATTTATTTGACATCATGTATTTATAATCATTATAATATATACAATTTAAAATTATCAGCAAAATAGATCTCAGGCCGTCAGAAAAACAACCAGTCAAAAGAAAGGAGGTATTATGGCAGAAGAAATCAATGCAGGATGCGCCCGTCCTACCGGCGGCCCGGTAGGAGAACCGGCTCCAAAACCAACCCCTGAAAAAGAAAATATAATAAAGGAGGTAATGAGTATGATAAAAGTAGGGAAAAAAGCCCCCGATTTTACCGCACCGGCCTACCATAAAGGCAAGTTTATCAATGTAAAGCTATCCGAATACCTCGGCAAATGGGTTGTACTATGTTTTTATCCCGGAGATTTTACATTTGTCTGAGCCACGGAGATTTCAGCAGTTGCTGAAAAATACCCTGAATTCCAGAAACTCGGCGCAGAGATTTTATCCATGAGCATTGACAGTATTTATGTCCATAAGATGTGGAATGACAACGAGCTTTCTAAAATGGTAAAGGGCGGCATTCCCTTTGCCATGCTGTCTGACGCTGGAGGAAAGGTCGGAGAGGTCTATGGAATTTATGATGAGGACGCGGGCGTGGAGACACGCGGAAGATTTATCATAGATCCGGACGGAGTCATTCAGGGGTATGAGGTGCTTACGCCTCCTGTGGGAAGGAACGTAGCAGAGTCCATCAGGCAGATCCAGGCCTTCCAGGTCGTCAGGGCCTCAAAGGGAACAGAGGCCACACCATCCGGCTGGAAACCTGGCAAAAAGACACTTAAACCCAATCCGGACATGGTAGGCAATGTCTGGAAGGAATGGAAAACCGAGATGGCATTTGATTAGTTTTACGGAATCGGACCTTCATCCTTGGCTGGCGTAAACTGTCAATAATGAAGGTCCCCCATTCTATTTCAATTTCTTTTCCTTATCAAATCTCTCAAAGGCAAGGCTGATAAGCCTTTCAATCAGCTCTTCATAGGGAATGCCGGACGCCTCCCACAGCTTGGGGTACATGCTGACCTTTGTGAAACCAGGGATCGTATTAATTTCATTTATCAGCAGGGAACCATCCTTTTTCATAAAAAAGTCAATGCGGCCCATGCCCTCGCATGAAAGCGCAGTGAAGGTTTCAACAGCCAGTCTTTGGATGTCCCTTGCCTTTTTAGCCGCGATCTTCGCGGGTATCTCCAGTTTTGCGCCCTTTTCATCAATGTACTTTGCATCATAGGAATAGAACTCATGTCCTGATATTATTTCACCCACAACAGATGCCCGGGGTTTGTCATTTCCAAGCACCGCGCATTCAAGCTCCCTCCCTTCAATAAATTCCTCGATCAGGATCTTCAGGTCAAATGAAAAGGCAGTTTTCAGGGCGAGTCCATATTCAGATTTATCGTGAACCTTGCTTATGCCAACTGATGACCCGAGGTTGGCCGGCTTTACAAAAAAGGGCAATCCGAGTCTTTTTACAATTGATTCAAATCCGGGCACAGGGTCATCGGATTTTAACACGATAAATTTTGATACCGGCAGATCAGCGTCTCGCAGGAGCCGCTTCATCACATCCTTATCCATCCCGACCGCGGATCCTAAAACCCCGGCGCCTACGAAAGGGATATCGGCAAGCTTCAACAGTCCCTGGACGGTTCCGTCTTCGCCGAATGGTCCGTGCAGGACAGGAAAGGCCACCTCGATAACAGCCTCTTTTTTATTGCCCGAAAGGCTTAAAACTGCCCCATTGCACCCCGGCTTAACAGCAACAGGTTCATTTGACCGGTTACGTATGACGGATTTATGCTCGCCTTCCGCAATTAAAAGCCCGGCATCTTTATCCAGCAGCCATTTACCTGACTTATCGATTCCAATAATGATCGGATTATACCTTCTCTTGTTCAGTGCATGATATACATTCCTGGCAGATTGCAGCGACACCTCATGCTCAGCCGACCTGCCCCCGAAGATTATAGCTATGTTAATTTTTTTCAATATAAAATTCCTCGCTTATAAATTATGTATGGACACTATTTTATCTCCCCGAACCACCCGCGGCGTTCCATACACTTTGCAATCTCCAGCACCGGCGTAATGGTTACGGCTGCAGCAAGGACTATTGCCCAGTCCTCCAACGTCAAGCTAAATGTGCCAAAGGGCAGATGCAGTATCGGAAGATATACGACTATAAGCAGCAGACACATTTCCCATATGATCGCCATATTCAGCCACTTGTTTGCAAAGGGCCGTTTGAAGACCGATTCGCGGTCTGAGCGGAAATTGTATGCCTTAAAGAACTCTATAAGCACCAGTGCCACAAAGATCATGGTCATGGCCTCTTCGATACTGCGCCCTGAAAACCGCGACCACTGAAACAGTGTCAGGTTGACAATGGTTGACCATAGTCCGCCTGTCAGCATCAATGTTACGACAGGACGAGTGAATATGCCTGAACCGGCGCTGCGCGGTTTCTGGCGCATTATATCTGCGCCATACGGATCTACAGCCAGGGCAAGGGCAGGCAGGCCGTCTGTCGCGAGGTTGACGTACAGGATCTGCACTGCCGTCAGGGGCAGGGGCATGCCCAGCAGGGTTGCCACGGCCATCAGGCCGATCTCTCCGATGTTGGCCGCCAGGAGGTACATGAGATATTTTTTTATATTGCCGAAGATGCCTCTTCCCTCTTCCACCGCAGCAACGATAGAGGCAAAGTTGTCGTCGGTCAGCATCATTGCAGCAGCCTCTTTGGATACATCGGTGCCTGTAATACCCATTGCAATGCCTATATCAGCCTTCTTCAGGGCGGGCGCATCGTTGACGCCATCGCCTGTCATGGCCACGATATGATTCTTTTTCTGAAGCGCGGTGACAACCCTCAGCTTGTGCGCAGGCGACACCCTGGCATAGACATCGATATTCTCAACTTCGCGGTCCAGTTCCTCTTCGCTCATTGATTCCAGTTCCTGCCCTGTAACAACCCGGCCTGATTTTATAAGTCCCAGTTCCAGGGCAACTGCTTCAGCTGTTATAGGATGATCCCCTGTGATCATGACTGCCTTTATACCTGCCTGCTCGCATGTTTTAATCGCATCCCTTGCCTCCGGTCTTGGCGGATCGATCATGCCTACAAGCCCAAGGAACGTCATCTCCTGTTCGGAGTTTTCCAGGGTAGCGCCTTTTTTGGACGCTACGGCAAGAACTCTTAATGCATTCCTCGCCATTTCTCTGGCCTTCCCAAAGATCATCTCCCGGCCGTTCTGGCCAAGTTCTAAATCTCCTTCTTCTGCCGATACTTTCGTACATGAGTTGACAATTATCTCCGGCGCGCCTTTGGAATACGCTATGACGCTGTCTCCTGCCTTGTGCAGGGTGGTCATACGCTTGGTCTCTGAAGAAAACGGTATCTCGCCTACACGGGGTAACAGCACTTCAAGGTCTGCCTTGTGAAGGCCCGCCTTGGCCGCGGCAACTACCATCGCCGCCTCAGTAGGGTCGCCTTCCACATGCCAGCGTTCATCTGTCTTATTGTGAACGATATTCGCGTCCGAGCAGAGGGTTGCGGCGCGAAGAAGATCCATAACGGTATCGGGCAGTTCCATATCAACACCCTCCGATGAGAATGCGCCGTGAGGGTCATACCCGGCGCCGGAGATGTCCAGTATCTTTCCGGCCACATAGATCTTTCTTGCCGTCATCTCATCCTTTGTAAGGGTTCCTGTCTTATCCGAGCAGATCACAGTAGTACTGCCGAGTGTCTCAACCGCTGGAAGCCTCCTCATAAGCGCGTTTCGCTTCACCATCCTCTGTACGCCGATTGCGAGAGATATGGTTACAACGGCCGGAAGGGCCTCCGGCACAACAGCAACTGCCAGGGCCACCCCGAAGATAAGCATCTCGATAAAGGGCTGACCGCGGAACAGGCCAAGTGCAACAATTACAATTACCAACGCGAAGGCCGCCTTTGCCAGCGCCTTGCCCACCTTGTCGAGATTTTTCTGTAATGGCGTTTCACCTGTCTCGATGGTCTGGAGCATCTTGGCGATCTTACCGAACTCCGTATCCATGCCTGTGGCCACAACAACCGCCTTGCCCCTTCCATAAGTGGCGGCTGTTCCGGCGTATGCCATGTTCCTGCGGTCTCCTATCGCGGAGCCAACATCCCCAAGAGCTGCCGTCTGTTTTTCTACCGGGACCGATTCACCT
>JAFGIC010000339.1 GCA_016929815.1 Deltaproteobacteria bacterium | reverse complement strand
ACCTCTTGGGTGCCTGTTACAAGACCTGCCTGCCGTCCCACGGCCTCTGACACCATCCGGGCGTCACCTGTGATGATCGTGATGGCCACATTCAGTTTTTTGGCCTCCGAAATCGTTTCGATGATCGTGTCCTTTAGCTTGTCCACGAAAGAAACAAAGCCTGCGAACCGCGCTCCGGAACCGTCGTCGTAGCTGACGCCGAGCACGCGGCATCCCTTCCGCTCTTCCTCGTCGAGCCAAGCGCCGATCAGCTTCCTGTCCGCCAGTCCCAAATCGAAGAAGTATTCCGGGCTCCCTCGCCGGATGTGCAGGCGCAAACCGTCCCGGCGGCTCACGATGGCCCCGTTGCTGCGCAGTTTTGGGTCGAAGGCTTCCTCTTCCAGGAGTTCGAACGCTTCAATCACGTTCCGCTGTTCGGGTGAAAGGGCCTCGTCCGCCGCGCGGTCAAAGGGTTCGGGGTTCCTTTCTTCAAGGTCATGGGCCGCAAGGCGAGCCAGGACGATGGGCGGGAAAATCGACTCCGGCATCGACAAGGTATTAACGTGAACTAGCCGGTTTTCGGTGATGGTGCCTGTCTTGTCCGTGCAGAGTAGGTTCACCGAGCCAAGGTCCTGCACCGAGGATAGCCGTTTGACTATGACCCCCTTCTGCGCGAATAAAAGCGCCCCACGGGAAAGAGAAAAGGTCAATACCAGCGGAAGCGCCTCGGGTATCACCGAAACTGCCAGTGCAACTGCGAAGATCAACAAGTGGGGAATGTCCGCGCCCTTTCCTTCGATCAGTATGTTCGCCAGGATCACGAACAGCAGGGTGATGAGGGTCGCACGCAGAATGAAGCCGCTGATCCGGTCAATCCCCTTGACCATCTCGCTTTCCTCCTGTACCGCTGAGGCGGTCGCGGCGATGGCGGCCAGGCGCGTTTTCACTCCTGTGGCAACTACCTCGGCCAGGGCGTTGCCGCGAATCACGACCACCCCCTGCAGGAGTCGGTGCTCGTCCCCCACTTCCTGGGAGCCCTCAAGGGCATGTTTGGGCACAGGGATGCTCTCGCCGGTAAAGGTAGTCTCGTCAACCAGCAGATCCCTTGCCTGCCGCACGACGGCGTCCGCCGGCACGATGTCGCCGGATTCGAGCTTAAGGAGGTCGCCCGGCACGATCTCTTCCGTGGGCAACTCCTGATCCCTGCCGTCGCGCCGCACGGTGATGGTGCGCACCAGATAGGACTTAAGTTTGTCCGCCGCGGCGTTAGCCTTGTACTCCTGATATACATTGAGCGAGGTCCCCAAAAACACGAAAAACAGGATGAAGAAGCCGTCGATGGGTTCTCCGAGGGCAAAAGTCACGGCGGCGGCGGCCAGCAGCAGCAGATTGAAGATGCCCCTGAACTGGCGAAAGATCAATTTCAAAAGGCCATAACGCGCCTCCGGCAAAACGTTTGCCCCGTATTGGGCGCGCCGCTCGGCAACCTCTGATAGTGTAAGTCCATGAGTATCATCCATAATCAATTACCTTCTATAAATAGCCGATTCGGACATTAAGATTCACAAATAATCATCTACTCCAGTAATATGGTTAAGTCACGAAAAAATACTTTGTTACGTATAGCTGCTATTGATCGCAACCTCATTAAATCTTGTGATTACATATCAGGAATCAATGGAATATTCCAGCCGCCTTCGCCAGGGCTTAAGTGGCCAAGAAGGACGGATGGCTGACGACGGATACTTCGACAGGCTCAGGACAGGGAGGACTGAGGACAAATGAACGCTGAACATTTAACGCCCAATTTTCAACATCGAATGAACCATAAAAGAAGCGGGGAAAGGATAGGGAAACGGGGAAAAGCTGAAGTCAGAGATCGGAGGTCGGAGGTCGGGCGCCCCCTCCATGAGGAGTACATATTAGGTTCACTATCGGTCTTCTTGTAATTATCCTTCTTTCCTTGAACCTTGCGACCTGCGGCTTATTTAGCCCCCGCCGCCTTTTTGCCCAGCTCAAAGGCCTCATCCAGCATCTCGGGGTGTTCGTTAACCGCGTCCTTTTTATCCAGTTTCCTGAAAAATATGCCGCCCTCATAACTCATGTCAAGGGCGTCATAGAAATACCTGGCAGTAAGCTGCACGCCTTCAAATAGGTTTTGCCCCCTAGTGGCGCCTACCGCGATGAGATACCCTTTGCCGCTGTCATATGTCTTTCTCTGTTCCGGGGTCTTTAACAGATGTCTCCTGGACCACATGGCCTGGGCCCTGTCAACAAGGCACTTGACCTGGCCCGGCATTGCATAGAAGTATATAGGAGAAGCCAGTATAATAACGTCCGCCTCTTCAAACATCTTATAAACATCAGACATGTCATCCTTGACCACGCACACACCCGTCTTGTCACAGCCGCCGCAGGAGCGGCACCCGCTTATCATGAGATCTCGTGCGTATATCTTCGATATTATAGCGCCCGATGCCTCAGCCCCTGCAAGGGCCCTGTCCAGAAGCTGATCCGAATTTCCCCCCCTGCGCTCGCTGCCATAGATGCCAAGTACCTTCATAACCTTTGCACCTCCTTACTAATATCCATCCGAAAACTCCCATTTTCGGATTCAAGCTGTCAGCCGTCAGCATTCAGCAAAACCTTTCAATTCAACTATTAACAGCCTCATAATAATATTCATATGATATTTCCGTAAAAACAACTGGATTCCCGCCTGTGCGGGAATGACGGCGGTGAAGTCAATTATGAGACGATTAATAATTTTCTGACAGCTAATCGCTGACCGCGACTCGACTGAGCTCGTCGAAGTCTGAAAGCTTTATCCATAAATGCCCTTTCTATAGATTGACTCGAAATACTCTTTTAGCTCTAAAAATAGAGCTTCGGTGAAACAGTGTCAAGCTTCCAATTAATTTCTCTGGATTTTTTTACCACCGGCGTGTAGGATCACATTATTAACCTTTTCATTTCTGTAAACTTTCTTTCATATATTATTAAAATTAATAGGAGGGCATTATGAGCCTGATTCGATCTCTCATGGGAAGGCGGCAGTTCCTTATCTCCGCGGGCATGACATCCGCGTCCGCACTGGCCTTAAACCGTATTACTGGGGCGGCTGACCCGCTCCTTGGGAGAAAAGAGGCAGCCGCATCCGAAAGGTTCGACGCCTCCGGCGTTAAGGGTGCATCCGATAAATACCGCAATCTTTTATCGCCCCTTCAGATCGGCAATGTGGTCCTGAAGAACAGGATATATTCCACGGATTCATTTCCTGCGGGTTTAGAGGCATCCCTCGGTGAAAGAGGCTTGTCCCATTACATAATAAACAGGGCCAAAAACGGTGCAGCGATCGTTACCTTCAGCGGGACAGGGAAACACAGGATTGACGCCACAGACAATGCCGCCCAGACCCAGCTCCTGGAGCTTACCGAAGGGGTCCATTTCCACGGTTCCAGGATACTTGCATCCTTTATTGACTGCGAGCCGAGCGGATACAACATCGGAAACCTTAACCCGGACACCTCCGGAGGGCCGCCTCGGGCGGAAAAGTACCGTCCCATAATGGGAGGAACCGCTACCAAGGCAATCCCGTTGGACATGATAAAACAGATGATCAATGACTTTGTAACCAAGGCAAGGCTCTTCCAGTCCATGGGTTTTGACGGGATACACCTCTACATGTCATATCGCTCCTCCATACTGGCATGTTCCCTGTCTCCCGCAGTGAACAACAGGGAGGACCAGTATGGAGGCAGCATTGAAAATCGCGTCAGATTGACACTTGAGCTGTGCAAGGCCATCAAGTGGGCCTGCGGTCAGGACTTCCTGGTCGAGGCCCAGGTAAGCGGAGAGGAAGAGTCGGGCGGTTACACACTGGAGGACCTCATCCGGTATGCAAGGTTCTGGGAGGGGTCGATTGACATCCTGCAGCTAAGGGGATGGGACGGGGCATCTTCACATCCCACAGGCTACAACTCGGTAAAGGGTGCTCCCATGACCCTGAAGTTTAGCGAGGCCTTAAAGAAAAGCGGCGTCAGGATCGTTGTCGCGCCCAACGGCGGCTACAATGATCCGGATGCATGCGAAGAATACATAGCAGGCGGGAAGGCGGATATGATTGCCATGGCAAGGTCCTTTATCTGTGATCCGGAATACGGACAAAAGCTCTATGAAGGCAGGGGCGAAGATGTTGTGCCGTGCATCCTGTGCAACAAATGCCACGGGCCCACACAGTCAGGACCTGACCCGGCCATGTGTTCCGTAAACCCCAAGCTCGGGCTTGAGAACAGGCTTGACAGGATGATCAGCCCCCCTGCCCTCTCAAAAAAGGTCGCAGTCATAGGCGGCGGCCCTGCCGGTATGAAGGCGGCCCTAGTGGCAGTAGAGAGGGGACACAAGGTAACCCTGTATGATAAAAATGACTACCTGGGTGGACAGCTTAAGCACTCGGATTATGCGGCCTTTCAATGGCCTATAAAAGTCTATAAGGATTACCTTGTCCGCCAGGTCCAAAAGGCCGGTGTGGAACTGAATTTGAACACAAAGGCCGCCGCTGAAACGATTAAAGGGAAAAACTACGACGCCGTTGTAGTTGCAACAGGCGCAGACTATATTATTCCGGATATCCCGGGTGCAAAGGGCAGCAATGTGTTTACACCCCTGTTTGTCTATGGCAACAAGACCCTGAGCAAGAACATCGTGATTATAGGAGCCGACCTGATCGGCGTACAGACAGGCATATATCTCGCGGAAAACGGACATAAGGTAACAATACTTTCGCCTGTGGCTACGCTTGCCCCTGATGCACCGGCCATACATTATAAGACAAATCTTGAGATGAGGTATGAGGAACTCAGCAACTTCAGTTTTCTCACCCAGGCCACAGCCACAGCAATTTCAGGAGACAGTGTGAACTATTTTGACGCGCGTGGTAATGAGACATCTATCCGGGCCGACAGCGTGGTTATCTCTTTGGGCCGCAGGCCCAGAAAAGAGGAGGCCATGAAGTTTTCCGGTTTTGCCGCCCAGTTCTTTATAATCGGCGACTGCGATGAAGCAGGCAGCATTCGAACCTGCAACCGCACAGCCTTTGCAGCGGCTTCGGCAATCTGATGGTTGGGTCAGGGGTCTGAAACCTACAGGTGCAACCGGCAATCATTTTTTTGTAGGTCCTTATGTAGGATATATGGGTTCATAAAAAGCTAAGGTATTCTTCAAGCCTTTTATCGTAGGTATCATCATTATCGGCTTCAAGGATGTTTTCCATCCTTCGTACAGGGATCCTTTCATGAACCTCTATCGCGCATTCAGGGAAAAGCGCTCTCAGGCATTCCACAAGAATGTCATCCCCATTATTACGCTTAAGAACGATGATTTTTTCCATTTTAGATTCCTTGCAGGTCTGGATTAATATTTTTGCAAATATTGTGCCTTAAAATGACGAAAATATTATGCTTTAAACATGCAAAAATAATTGTTATATAGATACAAGACTCAGGATACAGGATATCGAAATACTGACGCTGGTCAAAATTTTGACTATTTCAGCTGCCCGGTTTCAAAAAGATAGAAATGACATGAACGATCAGAAAAAAGACCCTATAAGATCACCCCACGTATGGACCCTGACCACCTATTTTGCCGAGGGTTTTCCCTATACCATTATCCGCATTATCTCCTCGGTATTTTTCCGTGACATGAAGGTAAGCCTGGAGGCCATAGGCCTTACATCCCTCTTCGGCCTGCCGTGGGTCATTAAATTTCTGTGGGGCCCACAGGTTGATCAATTCAGCACGAAGAGACGCTGGATGCTCCTGATGCAGGCGCTTCTTGTTATTATGACCATGGTCGTGGCCTTTTTCACGCCTGTGGCGAACGGGGTTAAGATCATTGCGGTAATATTGTTTATCAGTGCATTCATTGCAGCTACTCACGATATCGCCATAGATGGATATTACATGGAGGCCCTTGATGAAAAGGGACAGGCCAAGTTTGTGGGTTATCGTGTCATGGGGTTCCGTATTGCCATGATGACCGGAACCGGCATTATCGTAACTATAGGCGCTGTAACGAACTGGTTTATCGGTTACCTGTCGGCAGGCATACTGCTTCTCCTGTTCTTCCTGTATCATATTTTCTTTCTTCCCGCCCCTGAAAGGGTAAAAAGGCCGGCGTCTGAAATAATAAGGACATATCTCAGATTAAAGACCCTCCTGTTTCTTTTATCCGCCATATTGATTATCCTCATATTTAAATGGATGCTCAGTATGAAATGGCTGGGGGCAATAAAATCAAGCCTTCCGTTTCTGGACAAGATATCCTTTTCCGGATGGATAGCCGTGGGGCTTCTAACTGCCCTTATTATCCTGGCCATCCTTAAGGAGAGGATAAAAGGCCTGTTCTTGAATAACGGGGAGTCTTTTTATTCAAGGGCATTTATATCCTTTATGGATCGCAAAAAAATGGGGATGTTCCTGATTTTTATCGTACTGATGAGGATCGGAGAATGGATGCTGACATCCATGTCCTCCCCTTTCATGGTTGATCTGGGATTAAAGGTTCATTACGGATGGATTTCGGGCGGCGTCGGCCTCCCCTTCTCCATACTTGGCGCCATGTTAGGCGGGTGGATGATATCAAGATACACGCTCAAGAAGGTCCTGTGGCCATTCCTGCTTGCCCAGAATCTAACAAATATCATTTATATGTTCCTTGGAATCATACTGAACAATTATTTGACCCTGAACACAGGCGCTGAAACGGTCACACCCCTGGGAGGACTTAATCTCTTCATGGTTGCCTCGGTATCCGGTTTTGATCAGTTCTCGAGCGGACTCGGTAATTCCGTGCTCATTACAATACTTATGAGAAGCTGTCTGCCTGAATTCAAGGCCGCCCATTTTGCCATAGGCACAGGGCTAATGAACGTCAGCAGCGTTATATCAGGTGTGATAAGCGGTTTTCTGGCGGGATGGCTGGGCTACTGGCCTTTCTTCGGCATCACCTTTCTGGCATCAATCCCCGGTATGCTGATGATATTCTTTATCCCCTTTCTGGATGAAAAAAAAGAAGGTTGAATCAAAACGTCCAACCTTCTTCGCCTTCCCTTGCGCCCTGCATCTTGCGCCCTGCGCCTTTATTTTATTTCGTTACCAGAAACGTATTCGGATCAAGCCTCACGTGTGCATCCGGTTTTATCGGGTTATCATGATCTTTCAGGAGCTGAAGAAATACACCTGTCGGCGTTGAATTGAGCTGGAGGATCATGCTTAACATCTCATCCACCCTGCTGCACGGATAGGGGATGCCCTTCTTATTTTTATCGGTTATATGCCTGTGGGAAAGCGCTGAAAACCATATCTCCACATCGAATTCTTTTGCAACGGTCTTAAACCCTTCAAACGTCGAACTTTCAGCCTCCTCAAAATCAAGGCCGTCAACAATCAAACAGTCTGGCGTAAAATCAAGCTTTTCCACAAGCGTCCTGAGATTTTCCTTCAGACGGGAAATCTCAAAGCTGTTATGCATATATGCAAGGATCATCCTGTTTCTTTCAAAGAGCATCCTTTTTTCAATCTCATCCTTGATATTAAGCGCCTTGACAAGCTCGGAAAAGATCACGTTATAATAGGAAGTTACCTTATCGGGCGTATCATCCAGAGATACATGAACAAGCTTCCTGTTGCTGAAGAGCTTGTCAAAGGCGATATGTATCAGACATGCCGTTTTCCCAACACCGGCGCGTGACATGAGCACACCGAGATTTCCACGGCCGAGTTCCTTGCTTGCTGATAATTCGAGCAGCCTCAGCGGGCTTACTTTTATAAATTCCTTCATTATTTTTTCCCCTTTCTTGCTCCCTCGGCGAGCGTTTTTTTAAGTTCCTCTGCTATTGAATCAGGTACTTTTGCGTATCTGGAAAATTCCATAGTAAATTCCGCCTTGCCCTGGGTGTTTGATCTCAGGGT
>JAFGIC010000338.1 GCA_016929815.1 Deltaproteobacteria bacterium | reverse complement strand
AGTCAGGGGGAAAAAGGTCGGGCAGACAAAAAGGGGAGACCCCTTTTTAAGCATTACCCTGTCTGACCGCACCGGTGACATAGAGGCCAGGGTATGGGACAATGCCCTTGAGTTGTCATCCCTGTTCAGGGAAGGCGATATAATTGAGGTGCAGGGTCAGGCCAGCTCCTACAAAGGCCAGATCCAGCTGACCCTTTCAGGTCTCAGGGTTTCGGAGGAAGGAGATCCCTCTCTCTTTCTGGAGATATCCCCCTTTGATATATCGGAGATGATGACATCCCTCAGGGGGATGATCAAGAAGATAGGCAATGTTCACCTGAGAAATCTTTCAGAGAGATTTCTTTCAGATCATGTTTTTGTGGAACAATTCAAGAGATGCCCTGCCGCTAAGAATTTTCACCACAATTACATAGGCGGACTCCTGGAGCATACGCTGTCCGTATGCAGGATGTCGCTGCAGGTCGCGGAACAGTATCCCCGTCTCGACAAAGACCTGTTGCTGACTGGGGCCTTCCTCCATGACATAGGGAAGACGAAGGAATTCAGATTCGACAGATTGATCGACTACACTGATGAAGGAAGGCTTCTCGGTCATGTCACCCTGGGCGTTGCAATGCTTGATGAGAAGCTTGCAGGGATTAAGAAATTCCCCGAAGAAACCGCCCTCCGGCTCAAACACCTTGTATTAAGCCACCATGGAGAATATGAATTCGGATCGCCTAAAAGGCCCAAATTTCTGGAGGCCTTCGCCCTTCACATGATCGATGACCTGGACGCCAAGATGAACGGGATCGCGCGATATATGGAGAAGGACGCAAAGGAGGGCTCCTGGACGGAATTCAACAGGATGTTTGACCGCTATCTACTTAAAGGAGACATCAACGCCACGGGGGGTAATGAAAGCGATGCCGGCGTTGTTGAAAATGACAGACAAGGAGTGCTGTTCAGAGAATAGGAAAAGAATGGAAGACAACGGAAAGAAAAAAGACAACCGCGTGATCAATTATCTGCGTTTATCCATAACGGATAGGTGCAATCTGAGGTGCACATACTGCATGCCTGATGAAGGTATAGATTTCATGCCGCATGAGGATATCCTGAGGTATGAAGAGATGCTGCACCTTGTAAGGCTTTCAGTCAAAAAGGGCATTCGAAAGTTAAGGCTTACAGGGGGAGAACCCCTTGTCAGAAAGGGCCTTTTGGGGTTACTAAAGCAGTTGAATGATATTGAAGGATTGGAAGAGATAACACTCACCACCAACGGCGTACTTTTGAAGGATCTTGCCGCAGGCATCAAGGAATGCGGGATCAAGAGATTGAACATCAGCCTGGATTCCCTTAAACGGGAGAGATTCGCGCGAATCACACGTCGCGATAAGTTTGACCAGGTGTGGGCGGGGATACAGGAGGCAGAGCGCCTGGGTTTTGATCCGATCAAAATAAATATTGTAGCCATGAAGGGCGTGAATGACGATGAGATAAAGGATTTCGCGCGGCTTACCATGACAAAGCCTTATCATGTGCGTTTTATAGAGCAAATGCCGGTGGGCGATGATAACGGATGGAAGGCGGAAAATTTCATCTCGGTCCTTGAGATCTACAGCATCATTGAGACCATCGGAAAACTGCACCAGATAGAGGCTCGAAATATCCTTGACGGTCCGGCGCAGAGATTCAAATTGGAAGGCGCAAGGGGAGAGATAGGGCTTATAGGCGCCTTGAGCAACCATTTCTGCGCCCTCTGCAACAGGCTGAGACTTACGGCGGACGGGCATATAAGGGGCTGTCTTTTTTCGGATGATGAGATAGATATCAAAACACCCCTGAGAAACTATGAAGGGGATGAGAAGATACTCGAACTGATCGATACGGCAATTAAGAACAAGCCCCTGCATCACAATCTGCATTTATCCGGGATCAGAAACTGCGCCCGCAGGATGTCCAGCATTGGGGGATGATGTTTAAGTCTTATATTCCCAAATTCACTCAAACGACTTTTACCCTGAAGGGTATTGGGCGGATTTTAGGATGTGGTTCGATATAATTTTTTTCTTGCATTTCCCCTGTAAATTAAGGAAGATTTAACAACCTTGATGCTGTTCATTTTCTTGCAATAAAATCCGGATTGTCTTGCATCCGCTTGTAACAAAACGATCGATTTTCCCATTTAGACTTTTCTTTTCAGGAGCTCCTATTAAGGATTTTTCGTTCCAACGGGGATTTGTTGAATGAATAATTAACATGTCTTATGGTTGGGGGAATATGCCTATTCGCCGCAAAAATATATCATACCGTGCGCCATATTAAGTTTTATGTTTCCAATGTAAAGGTCATTGCGGTGATCAAGTCCGCTTTAATATTCAGATTAAGACACTAACAAAGGAGGGATGCATATGTCGAGGGTAATTAAAAAGCAGTGGACTGTTATGGTGTACATGGCAGGGGACAACAACCTTGACGGCGCCGGCGTCATCGACCTTATGGAGATGAAGAAGATCGGGTCCACAAGCGGATTGAATATCATCGTGCAGTTCGATCTTCAGGGCAAGAATAAATCCACAAACCGTTATTACATCCAAAAGAGAGGATCCCTGGCCGGGGATATAGTCGCAAGACTGGGCGAGACAAACATGGGGGATCCGAAAGTGCTTGAGAACTTTGTCGCCTGGGGCGCGAAGAATTATCCTTCAATGCATTATCTGCTGGTCCTCTGGAACCACGGGGCAGGCTGGGACGATGCAAACCTCTATGAAGGGGATGTGTTCGGCGGCGCCCTACCTCCTGTCTCACGGAAAAGACAGCCGATGCCGGCGCGCAAGACAACAAGGCGTGGGGCCAAGGCGCTGCCGTTCACCATAGCGAGGGCCGCCCTTTCCCGCACAAGACGGGCGCTGTTCAGCACATCCGTTGCAACAGCAATGAGCGCCAGGGCCATAGCCTTTGATGACCAGGCGCAGGACTTTCTGGATAACTTGGAGCTTAAAAAGGTTATGAGGCGCGTCAGGAAGATCCTTAAGAAGCCGGTGGACATCCTGGGCATGGATGCGTGTCTAATGAGCATGATCGAGGTTGCATATCAGATGCGCGACCTTGCCGCCTTCACGGTGGGCTCGGAGGAGACCGAGCCCGGCGACGGCTGGCCCTATGACCGGATACTAAAAACCCTTGCGTCAAGGCCTTACATGACCCCTGATGGGCTTTCAAAGGAGATCGTCAAACAATATCTCGCCTCATACAGCGCCTCCGACAATGTGACGCAATCCGCCTTGAGACTTGCCGACCTGAAAAACATGATCAGGGATATTGACGCCCTCGGTGGGGCCTTGAAGGCCGCACTTTCCGACGAGGCTAAGAAGGCGGCGATAATGACCGTCCGCGCCGGGGCGCAGGAGTACAGCCGTCCCTATGACGACTACTGCGATCTGCTTGATCTGTGCGGCCGGCTTGAAAAGGTCGTGAAGGACAGCGCGGTGCGAGATGCATGCTCACACGTCGCCAAGGCCGCAGGAGCTGCAATCATTGCATCAGGCTATAAGGGGACCGCAGTGGACGGGTCGCGGGGGATCTCGATCTACTTTCCGAAACGCCGCATCTCTCCACTGTACAATAGATTGGATTTTACAAGGGCAAGCTCCTGGGATGAGTTTCTGAAGTCTTATATTATAAGTATAGGGCGATAAACCCGGCATTTATTGACTGATCTTATAGATTAAAAAGGAGGACAATAATGGCAGCCAGGAGGATTAAAACAGGGAGAAGAAAGATAGCTCCGCAGAAAAAGATACATTGTAATGAAAAAATATCGGCGTTTAACCTGCGGGATGAAGAGATTGAACGCTATCTTGTCACCGGAGAAAACTCGGGGCTGCTTGAAGACTACTTCGGCCCGGATGAATACGAGGAGATGCGGCGACTTGCCCTGAGGGCGACGGGCAGGCGTGCCAAAGGTCCCCGTGTGCTTATTCTTCCGGGGATCATGGGTTCAAGGCTCGGGAAAAAACGGCGCTTCCCCATTCCCGATGATCTTGTATGGTTCGATCCTCTTGATATTGCCGCTGGCAGGATAGCCGATCTGGCTCTAAATTCGGGAAAGAGTTATGACCCACTTGGAGTAATATGCATCTTTTATCTCAAGCTCAAGCAACGCCTTGTGATCGCCGGATATGACGCGGATTTCCACCCGTTCGACTGGCGCCAGGGACTTGAAAGGCTCGGCAGGGAACTGGCGGACCGCATTCGGAAGGAAAAGGCTGAAAAGGTCCATATCGTGGCCCACAGCATGGGCGGACTTGTTGCAAGGGCGGCCTTTGACGGAGTGCGAAAAAAAATAGGGCGGCTTGTTATGCTCGGCACCCCTAATTTCGGATCCTTTGTCCCAATACAGTGCGTACGGGGCTCATACTCCATGGTCCGCAAAATAGCGTTTTTGGATGTGGGTCACAAAGCGGAGTGGATAGCGGAAAAGGTACTCAGCACCTTTCCCGGTCTTTACCAGATGCTGCCGTCGCCTAAGAAGTTTTCCTCACTCGATCTGTTTGACCCTGATGTCTGGCCCGAGGATGGTCCCCGCCCCGTACAGCCGCTCCTGAAGGGCGTCCCCGGCGTGCAGGAAAAACTCGCTCCCGGAAAAGACGGATTTTACCTGATTGCGGGCGTAAACAGGGAGACGGTAACCGGTCTGATACGGGATAAAAAGGAATTCCTATACGAGATATCAAAGGAAGGGGACGGCACCGTTCCGGTCAAATTTGCCGAGCTTCCGGGGGCAAAGACATATTATATCCAGGAGTCACACGGCAGTCTTCCGAACAACAGTCTGGTGGCAAGAGCGGTAGCGGAGATCCTGGACATGGGCAGCACAAATGCGCTCCCGGATGCCTGGACCCCTGCGAGGACCGCCTCCTGGACTGTCCCGGAGAGCAAACTGAGAGAAGCCCCTGTTTATGACGGAAAGCGGGGACGAAGACTCAGCCAGAGAGAGATGCGCTGTATCTTGGATGAGTTTGTTTCCCCTGAAACACATGAGGATGAGCAGGCCCCAGGGACGGGAGGCGCAGAGGCTTTTCAGAAGGAGGACCGGACGCCTTCGTTCCGGAACATCGTTGTGGGCAGAAGAAGACAGCACAGGATAGAGGTCCGGCTTGCATTGGGGGATATCAGGGAGACCGATGCCGAGGCGCTTGTCCTTGGCGTATTCAATAATGTGGCGCCTACAGGACCGGCCCGCGCCCTGGATGAACGTCTGGGAGGGGCGATCAGCGAGTTTACGGAACGCCGCATGTTTAACGGCAGCCTGGGAGAGGTATTTATGATGCCTGCCGGACGCCATAATCTAAGGGCTGATACCATACTCTTTGTCGGACTTGGCGCCTTTGATACCTATAGCGGCGAGGTGCAGAAGATCGCGGCGGAAAATGTGGTGCGTACGCTCGTGCGAAGCAGGGTCGATGATTTCGCCACGGTATTGATGGGCTCAGGCTCAGGGGAAGGTATCGCCAGCGCACTTTATAATCTGCTTGACGGATTTATCCGTGGGATAAAGGATGCGGACAAAGATGGACGCTTAAGGAGGATAATCCTTTGTGAAGTGGATTTCGAGAGGTTTAATCTAATAAAAGAGGAGCTCTTCAGGCTTTCCGGTGCATCGCTTTTTGAGGAGGTGGAGGTTGCCTTTGATGAGGTTGTCCTGCCTTCAGCACCGGAAGCAGTCGCGCCTGCGCTTCGGGAGCGCAGGGTCTCTGATCCTATTTATCTTATTGTAAGAAGAAAGGAAGCGAGGGCCGGCGTCTATGGCTTCCAGTGCTCTGTTCTTGGGGCAGGGAACAAGGCCGTAGTCTTTACCGGCAATCGAAACGTTGCACGGGCCGATCTCGACGGCATTCTGAAAGAGATCGAATCGGAATCCTTTACACCGGAAGGGCCTAATGGAACAGGGAAGCGCCTTGGGGAAATGATCCTGCCGCCTGAGGTATCCATTATACTTAAAAAAATGAAGGAGCGGTATATGGTTGTGGTCCATGATGCCGATTCCTCCCGCATACCATGGGAGACGGTCGCTGTGGACGGCTGGTTTCCCGCTAAAGAGGCGGGCCTGAGCAGACGGTATCTTGCTGAGAATCTTTCCGTGGCAAAATGGCTCGAGGAACGGAGGCAGGATGATGTGCTTAACCTCCTCCTCGTGGTGAATCCCACGGGAGATCTTAACGGCGCAAGCAAGGAGGGGGAAAGAATAAGGGCCATCTTTACGGATAATCCGGCGGTTAAGATCTATGAACTCCGCGAGAAAGATGCGACCAAAGGGGCGCTCCTGCGCGCCTTCCGGTCCGGAGAGTATGACGTTATCCATTATGCCGGACACGCGTTCTTCGATGCCGCTGATCCTGCCGGGAGCGGGATCATATGCGCTGAAAAACAGATATTGAGCGGCAGGGAGCTCGCCGGCATAGGCAACCTCCCGTCCCTGGTATTCTTCAACGCCTGCGAGGCCGCCAGGGTGCGGAACGGACGCGACCTTGGCAAGAGACATCTTGACATGCCCAGGAGAATAGAGCGGAACGTCGGGCTTGCCGAGGCGTTTCTCAGGGGCGGTGTTGCAAATTACGTGGGGACATACTGGCCTGTGGGCGATGAAGCGGCGAAGGTATTTTCCGAGGCCTTTTACACAAGTCTTTTAAAAGGCTTTACTATGGGCGAATCCCTCCAGACGGCCAGGAAGGCCATAGCGGGAAAATCAATAGACTGGGCCGATTATGTGCACTACGGTGATTTCAACTTTGCGCTGAAGGCAGCGTGAAGGATTTTCTATTATTGATTTACAGTAAATTCATACAGGGGCTCGGTTTTCCTGACAGGCGAGGCCTTTTCACGGGCCATGCGCAAAAGTTCATCGGTAATTTCAGTGGAATAAGTCTTTTCACCGCACTTGACGCATACTTCAGCCGGGACGTTTTCGATAATGAAATACTTGCCGTCTTCGTCATAAGTGAAGGTAACATGTCTTTTTTCAACTTCACCTCCACAGAACGCACATTTCATGAGATTTCCCAATTATTTTATATCAAACTTTTTGCTCTTGTAGTTTTCCCTGAACCCAGAGGTTGATCAGGGTATCAGCGGCAACGCCACGTTTCTGGGCGAAAGCCTGTATCTTTTCAGAAAGTATATTATCCACCGCATAATAAGTGACCTCAGATTCAATATCTATGTCAAATGACACTTCTTTTGTCTTTTCCCAGACATCGGAAACCTCATGCTTATCCCAGAAATCCCCGATTTCTTTATATGTAGTTGTGCGAGATATTGAGCTTTTATTTTGTTTTAAATTCATTGTAGTACACTTAATACTTTTTAGGCGAAATTGGCTACAGGAACTTCTCGTTTAACACTGAAATTCTTTTTTGTGAAGCTTAATTCGCTGGATCTCGTGTAGTGTTTCGGCTTACAGATAGCTTTCACCGCAATTCGGGCATGATATCACAGGGATATTTTCGATAACAAATATATCTTCCCCTTTGCCGTATGTCTTTGCCACCTTCCTAACCCTTGCGCCCTCTTTTCCACTAATGATAATCGGGACTGTTTCAGGATATGTGCGAGAGTAGAACGTTTGACCGGTCGATGAGCGGGGGTCGTAAGCTTTAAGACTTCATGTTTTTACAATAAGTTAAAAGGAATAATTCATCAATTTAAAAAGTATTAGCGGAAATCAGGCAACCTGTCTTTTTAATTCAATGGATAGAGGACTCTCTTCCTTTAATGTGCTGACGTTCATTATGGAAAAACCTATAATATTTCCATTGTTATCCACTTTTTCCATAACTGCATCATTCTCAGTCTCTTTGAAATAACCTGCCTTTCGCTCAAAGAGGACTTCAAGATAATCGCCTTCCTTGTCGTACCAGACTTTTATTTCCTTATCCATAATGTCTCACCTTTTTTTATCGTATCGGTAAAATATGCGGTTAAAATAAAGAGATCATCACTTGTGCCCTTAAGAATGACGCACATGTATTTCACACCTACAGGGGTTCCGGAGTAGTATCTGTAAAAAAGCTCCGCTTTCGAATCTGCTCTCGATCTCACAACAGTATCAGGATTTTCCAATGTGTATTTAATATTGTCTATTTGATCTGACATCTCCGGATGATCTGATATTATATGCTCAAAACGTTCGTCTGTAACTTCAGGAGAATATGTCTTTTCACCGCACTTGACGCATACTTCAGCCGGGACATTTTCGATAACAAATATATCTTCCCCTTTGCCGTATGT
>JAFGIC010000337.1 GCA_016929815.1 Deltaproteobacteria bacterium | reverse complement strand
GGTTACAATCCTTCCGTTTATCTTTTCAGCTAACGATACTGCAAATGCATCTGCATAAGACAATTTGTATCTGGATTTGATCCTCGCGGCTGATAAAATATCGACCTTCGAAGGTTCATGGAGTGTCATAGGGAGTAGTTTTAAGTCAGTTAAAACCTCATCCGCAGAGGCCAAACCTTTTTTGCGGCCAATAGCATAATAAACTTCACCAATATTTATCCAAGAGACATTAACAGATGATTTTGTTGAGTCTTTGTCTTCAAATATTTTTTTAACATCCGTGGCTGCAGGCTCTTCGCCAAAAATAAGGGCCAGCAATCCCCATGCATCAATGACTATTTTCTCTTGCGATTTCATTTGCATGTTCTTTTTCCAATTCATCTAAGATTTTTTTATCGGAAAATTTCGCATACAGGTTATCCAGAGGGCCGTTTGCCATAGGCATAAGAATAATATTGTCTTTTTCCAAACAGACATTAAAAAAGGCGCCAGGTTTTATCTTGAGTTCTTCCCGTATCTTTTTAGGGATTACCATTTGCCCTTTTGATGACATTCTGGCAGCTAGCATTTCTTACCTCCTAATATTGTCTTACATATTTTAAGGTAAGAAAATACTTCTGTCAACTCCCTTTTCTTTTGTCGAATTGCCTCAAATAAAATGTTACCGAAGGAGTACCCAAAAGGTTGTAACTAACCCTTTTTTCTGCTGTATAAAGTCAATTATAGCCCTTATTGGGGCGGCTTGAAAAAAAGTCTAAAAAATCGCTTGACAGGAATCTTTTATTGTTTTACTGTATTAGGCAACTAGAACAGTAGAGAAGGACTAATGAAATGATCGATATTAAAAATCTCTCTTTTGGCTACAAACACGAAAGGCTGTTTTCGGATCTCTCCCTTTCTCTGACCCCCGGCAGCATCTGCGGACTCCTTGGAAAGAACGGCGCAGGAAAGACTACTCTATTAAAGCTCATGTCAGGGCTTCTGTTTCCTCAACAAGGCAATATTTCAATCATGGGAAAGAACCCCTCAAAAAGGCCGGTTGACTTCCTGCAGGAGCTGATTTTCCTGCCTGAGGTCTTTGACCTCCCGCCTGCCAGACCTGAACAGTACAGGATGCTCTATGCGCCATTTTATCCAAGATTCAGCGTGGAACGGTTCAGTTCCTTAATGGAGCAGTTTGAGATCACAGACAGGAAAAAATTGAGTGAGATCTCCTATGGTCAGAAGAAGAAGTTCCTCATTGCCTTCGGCCTTGCAACGAACTGCCGTTTGATGCTTCTGGACGAGCCGACCAATGGAATTGACATTCCATCGAAGAGTCAGTTCAGAAAGGCCATAGCATCCAGCTTCGAGGATGACCGAATATTTATAATCTCTACCCACCAGGCCCGCGACCTTGAGAGCCTGATCGATCCGGTTATCATACTGGACGAAGGAAGGATAATCTTCAACCGATCGACTGAAGAGATATCATACCACCTGAAGATCTCATATCAGGCAAGGCCCCCTGAACCTGAAGAAACGATATTCTCTGAAAAGACATTTGAAGGCTATGCAGTAGTGACGGAAAATCACGAACATGAAGACACCAACATAGACCTGGAGACTCTTTTTAACACAGTCATCAATAACAAGCCGGAGATATCCAGGATCTTTCGGGATGGAGGTGCAAGATGAACAGCATAAAGGAATTCAACCCAAGGAGATTTTTCCTGTTGATCAGGAATGACCTTTATCTCAATAGGTCTTATTTCCTAATATTCTTCGGTGTTGTTACGGTCATCCTTCTCTTTATATCAACAATGGCGATAATAATGCCTCATGTTAATTATCAAGCCTATCACTCCTTTTATATGATCATCGTATTTTGGGGAGGCCTCGTCATGACCGAAAGGATATTCAAGAGTCTGCATGATGATGTTAAAGGTCCGGCATGGTTAACCCTGCCCGCTTCCACCCTTGAAAAATTCGTGGGCCGCCTGACCCTGCTTACGGTCCTTTTCCCCATGGCAGTTATGACCTTCATCTTTTTATTATCGCTGATTTTAAAAGCTTCTAAAGGTTTATTTATAGGATCCGGCCTCGGGGTCTTCAATCCCTTCGATAAAAACGTGCTTTACTTGACAGCCTGGTATATTGTCGTTCAATCGCCTTTTCTCCTGGGCGCTACATATTTTAAAAGGAATCAGGGGCCCCTAACCTTTCTTGCGATTGTAGGCTATATACTCCTATCGGTCTTGATGGCCCATGTTTTTTACATTGCCATCTACTCACATTTCTCAAACAATTTTTATGATCTTTTAAACCCGGGCGGGGTCGGGATGATACATTGGATCGGGAGTATTCTAAACAATCATTCTCAGCCAGCTTACAAGATAATCTATTGGGTGCAAAAGGTATTTTTCTGGTTGATTATTGCGCCTGTGTGCTGGGTCACAGGATATTTTCGTTTAAAGGAAAAAGAAATCTGAAATGGAATTTCATAAAAAAGGAGCCATATTCATGCAGATCGTTGAGATGATCTGCGAAAAGATCCTGACAAGGACATGGCTTGAAGGGGACAAGATCCCTTCAGTCAGGGAACTGGCTGTGAGTATCGAGGTGAATCCCAATACTATCATGAGGTCCTACGCCTACCTGCAGGAGAAAGGGATCATTCAAAATAAAAGAGGCATCGGCTATTTTGTTGCCGAGCACGCCCATGACGATACACTGGATCTCATGAAGTTTAATTTTATCAAGAATGACCTGCCGTTATTCTTCAAGACGATTAGTCTATTGAATATTGACTTCGAAGAGCTTAAAGAACGATTCAATAAATTTGAGAAGGGGAAAGAAAAAGATGAAGACAAGCAATAAGATCCTGTCCATTGCCGGAGCGATCCCAATCTTGATTGTGCTTATCTTGATGATTCTCTTTAAGATCCTCCAGGCATAAAGACAGTCTAGGATACAGTAAATCACCTCCGACAGTGAAGGTAATGGCACAACCGAAGTTCCAGATTCGGAAGAGAAGGGATTACATCCCGATGCAACATTTCATGACTGATTTCGTATTAATCTGAAAAAGGTATAAAATTTTCTGAATGATTTATTTTCTTGCTTTAATGCTGCAAACCTAAAACCGGACTTATTGTGTTTTTTTGTTTTCAATTTTTATAACGGACAACCTTTTGGAATCCTGCGTTCCTTGTCTTAAAATACGCACCAGGAAAAATGGCAACCCAAATCCCCGGCCCCATACCAGACCTATCCGAATTGATTAAACACGCCCGCTCAGGTGATGAAGATGCCTTTGGATGGCTCGTTAATCACTTCCGGCAAAGGATTATCGGATATTGCCATAGAATGCTGGGATCCGGCGCTGAGGATGCCGCCCAGGAGATATTTATAAAGCTATACCTTGCCCTTGACCGTTTTGATTCCACCAAACCTGTCAGCCCCTTCCTGTTCCGCATAGCCCATAACCATTGCCTCGACATCTTGAAAAGGAAAGGCATCAGGACAAGATCCCTTAACACGGATATAGAGGATGAACAGGATGCCGGACTCCCGGATGAAGGTCCTAATCCCGAAGAGCTCATGCAAAAGGCAGAATTGAGGGATGCCGTCAACAGGGCCTTGTCCGCTATGTCCGCGTTATACCGCTCCCCCCTTATAATGTGGCATGTGGAGGGCATATCCTATGAAGAGATTGCGGAGATCTTGGAACTGCCCATAGGCACAATAAAGGCCCGCATCCACAGGGGTAGGAATATATTGCAACAAAAATTGACGGGTTTCGTAAATACAAACGGAGGATGGATGTGACCGGATGCAATGAACATAAGATCTTGATTCAGAAATTCCTGGACAGGGAGATCTCCACGGGTGAGCGGGAGAGATTGGAGCAGCATCTATCAATCTGCCGCAACTGCACAGGGGAATTCGTTGCAATTCAATCAGGCCTGGACATGCTGATCTCAATGGATGTACCGGAACCCGGAACAGATTTTACCTTGGATACGGTAAAGAAGGCATTCAAGGCAAAAAAGCAACTGGCCCGAAGGCGGAGGATTGCTTCCTGGGGTCTGTCGGTCCTGATTGGGATTATCTCTTTGATAATGATTGCGGGCTGGACCTTGGTAATTCAGCCTGTAATTCAGCGGGTTTTATTGAGCGCAGTTCATGTCCTTGCGCAATGCAGCGTACTGTTGACCGC
>JAFGIC010000336.1 GCA_016929815.1 Deltaproteobacteria bacterium | reverse complement strand
TAAAAAGAATTTAAATGGATATTTACTTTTCTCTTATAAGGTGAGGGCAGACTGGTTGTGCAAATAAACCCTGAAGTTCGTCATACAGAAACTCTAATCGGAAGTCACACTTTTCGAATATTGCCTTTTCCTCAGCAAAGGTAACCTTAAAACCCCTTGCCTCGCAGCATTTCAAAAGGGAATCTTTCTGGCTCGGTGTCAGCTCCATTGTCAATGCCTCCTAAAATATTACAGACGAAAGAATTTTCAATTTATTTCAAAGAATCAGCCTATGCGACCACTGAAAGTTCAAATTTACTGTCTTAAAGATAGGAATGATATGCCCGCCAGAGCGATTATTTGTTGTATAGATAGGCCTCAGCCTTATTCATTGATTGAATTATTATTAAATATCGAACAGCTTCAATAAGCTACCATCTCCTAATTCTTACATTTGTTTGCATCCATCAGTGCTTCATAACGCTAATGTAGCCAATAATAAGCAAGCGCCCTGGAGACATAGCCCATCATCCCTTAAATTACACCCATCTCTTTCCCTGCTGCCGAAATCGTTTCAATTGCCTGATTGATCTCATCAGGCTCATGAGCAGCAGTAACGGTAGCGCGCAGACGCGCCTGTCCCACAGGAACGGCAGGCGAAACAACCGGCAGAACAAAGTGATTATGATTTTGGCAATAACGCGTCATTGCAAATGCGACCTCATCAGCCCCTGTTACAACCGGAACAATCGCCGTTTCCGTGGCCAGCGTATTGAAACCACAATCTTTCAGTCCCCTAATAAACTGCCCTCCATTAGCGCGCAATTTCTCCACCCGCCAGGGTTCTTGAAGGATTACCTCAAATGCGGCCTTTGCTGCGGCCACTTGGGCAGGCGGCAGAGCCGATGAAAAAACATAGGCACGACTGGTATGTCGAAGCAGGCAAATCAATTCTTTCGATCCTGCTATATAACCGCCAATTGAGGGAATCGTCTTGCTGAGTGTGCCCATTTTAATATCAATAGCGCCTGGCATGTTGAAATGCTCTTCAATGCCGCGACCGGTTTTGCCGAGCATACCTAAGGAATGGGCTTCATCTACCATCAGCCAGGCATTATATTTTCGGCAAAGCGCAACAGTCTGCGGCAAATTAATGATGTCGCCATCCATGCTGAAAACTGAATCAACTATCACTAATTTTGTCGAGCCGGTCGGGCATTGTTTCAGCCGGTTTTCGAGCGCTTCCATATCGTTATGATTGAAACGCAGGAACTTTGCCCCTGACATCAGACACCCATCCACAATGCTGGCGTGGTTGAATTTGTCGGAAATCACATAATCCTGACGCCCAACGAGCGTGGAGACAGTCGTCAGATTGGTTGCATAACCGGATGTATAGGTGATGGCGGCTTCCATTCCCTTGAAATCGGCAATTGTTTCTTCAAGTTCATTGTGTAATTTCAATGTCCCTGCCAACATTCGAGAACCATGCGTGCCGGTACCATAGAGATCCAAGGCTTCTTTGGCCGCGGCGTTAATTCGCGGATGCCCCACAAGGCCCAGGTAGCTGTAAGATGCATACATACCCATTTCTCGGCCATTGATCAGCACACGAGCCCCACCGCGCAATTCCGAGACCGGCTGGTTATAAAAATATAAGTTATCTTCCTGCAGACCGGATATGCGTTTATTGATTGTCATGATTCGTCTCTTAATGTTGTCATCCGCAGTTGAGAGGTTCATATATATTCTCCTTTTTATAATTTTTAATATCTATGACGAGAAATCCTTTTTATTATTTCAGCTATGCGGAATATTTTTCTTAGAAAGGTTAATTAAAGAACTGCTGATCTACGCTGGCTGACCGCTATGCGTCGAAAATTCCAAGTGGTAGGACCGATCGTCTTTCAGCCCTTAGCGACTCAACATGAGCTCATCGACATGTATCATAACCATGGAACTGATTTGTGTCCACTGAACCCTGATCTCAGATATCCGACATCTGATATCCTGCTTTTAATTCTTCCACATCTCCCTCCTCTTCTCTATCTGCTCATCCACAAGCGCCGCATCCATCCCGTATTTTGCCCTTGATAGCTCTATAATGGAATCGGCTGTGTTTTTGTCATAGGGGGTATCGTTCATGACAGACCTGAAACTGAAAGGCGGTATGTAATGATTTCTCACATTGATCTTCGCGTACCCATTCCAGTTCGGGAGACATGAGATGTCATCCGGGGTAAAATTCGGATAAAGGGCCGGGGCAAGAAAATCCGCATCCCTTATCCCAAGTCTGAAGATAAAGATGCTCCCCACATTCCCAAGGATTGCAGACAGTAGGTCATTTTTTGGCGAAGAGCGATCCTCCAGTTGGGATGCGAACTGTGTGGCCATCACAAGCCCCAGCCTGAATTTCCTGGCCTCCGAGAGCATTTCAACAAAGTTCTCCCCGGGAAGCGTGTGGCACTCATCTATATACATGAAAAAGTCGCGCCTTTCTTCCGGCCTCATTTCACCCCTTTTCATGGCTGCCAGTTTAAACCTTGTTACAATCTGATTTGCAAGAAGCGCGCTGACATTCCCTCCGAATCTGCCCCTCCCGAGTTTCATCAGGAATATTTTTCCGTTGTTGAGAACATCATCAAAATCAATGCTGGATTTCTCCTGTGCTACTATCCTTTTGAGTGTAGAATCATAGATAAATCTGCTGAACTTCGATGTGATATAGGGAGAAACGTTATTGAGATGAACATCCCCGGTGGTTCTTTCCCACTCATTTAAGAAATCCTGCAGTTTCGAATTCCTGGAACGTTTGCCGAGCCAACGCCTGAAGCTTTCACTGATGTAAAAATTGGAAAATTCAAGAAGTGTAGGTTTAAACTCACTGTCAGGGTCTTCCCCCATGAGCAGCGATAAGACGCCCCTGAAATTGCTTTCGAAGATGGGACCGCCTGTAAGCTTGAAATCATAGATCTTGTCTATGGATAGATACAGCTCATCAATAATGATATCTCTCTCTTCTTCAGTCTTCCACCCCAGGAGATTAAACCCGACGGGCCTTTTCCTGTCCAGGATATTAAATAAAATGACATCTTCAGCCCTCTTTTCAGGGATCTTCCCAAGAATAGAATCTACCATGTCGCCGTGGGGATCTATCACCGCCACCCCCTTTCCTCCATTAATATCCTGCAGGATCATGGACTCCATCAGTGTTGATTTTCCTGTCCCGGTCTTGCCGATTATAAATGCATGGGTCATCCTGTCATCGGCGCCCAGGGAAATCTCCTGTGATCGCCCCCTGTGCTCATTTACAAAAAGCCTGACGTGTTCTTTGTATTCCTTATCTTCATTTGACATCACGGCATGTGAGGTCCTGGATTGCATTAGAGGGAGTTCACAATGATAATCCTCCGGCGGGTCCGGAAGGCGGAAGGCGCAGGATGCCTCGGCAATAGAAAAGGGTTCTCTTTCTTTCAGAAAGTCCCATTTAAATGCATCAGATATTTTAACCTTGACCGAATCGAAGCCGCCCTGAAACAGATTGATATCATCCGTATTATAAACCGGACCCGTAAGGGCCTTGCCGATTACGTTTATAATGGTTGTTTCCATATTTTCAGGGACGATTATGAACACACCCATATGGATATTCGCTTCACGGATCACGGCGAGCTGTTTGAGGGCTGCATCTCTTATAAACTTTATCTGCCGGCTGGAATCAATTTTTCCATAAATCCCTGAGAGAAAGGCCTCACAGGTCCTGACAGTATGTTCAAGCCTTTCCTCTCCAGCCGTGGAATCGAGGCCTGGAACCAGCCTGACGATTATCTTGACCGGATCCAATTGACCGATCAGGCAGTCAAGAAGGCCTGACCAGTCATCCATCGAAGGAATCCATGGATAAAGATGCCGTACGAGATCGTCTGATATGGTTTCCGTGACGGTCATATCTCCGAAGCCGATAGACAATTTCTTTAATGGGGATGAAAGGCTTATATATTCATCCCTTCTGCATAAGGCTACCGCATTCTTCCCCGAGAGAGGGAAAAGACCCTCATTAAGTTCATTTCCATCGAGTATCGGGACAAATTCAGCCTCTGGCATAAAGGCATCTGTCAATGGAGCCATGCTCAGAAATCGTGACATGATATTTTCAATAGCGGTTTCTCTTTCAGGCGACCAAGTATGAAGAACGATTAAGATTGTGACCTGCTTGTTATTGCCATGAGACAGGTCAGGGACCGATGTCAAATGAAGTTCGATTGCAACCTCCGATGACCATGATGAAACCGCATGCAGAAGACGTTCTCTTGCCTTTTGCAGCCGCACCTGTTCGGACTTCTCTTCCGACCTGGACTTCCCATAATGATGATCATATCTCTTCAGGAAAAGGTCCTTTGTTAAAATGCACTTGAGCTTGAGTCCTGCAAATGCCTCATAACCGCCGTTGTTTTTAAAGGCAAGCACATATGGAAGTTTCTTTGTTAGTTGCATTTTCACTCCTGTAAAAAATGTTATTTTATCTTCACCGCCCGCTTCGCTGGAGACACAGAGGTCACGGAGAATAGGTTATTTTGCCCTATCGTCGTCTCCCGATAGGGCAAAAAATTAACACATCTCTGTGTCCTCTGTGACTCTGCGGTGAATAACCTGTTTCTAATCTCTTTCAATCTTAGGGACCTTTAAATTCAATATCCTCCCTATCGCCTCACTCGAAAGCCCTAACCTTTCCAGTTCCGCCGCCATCCGCCTCTTCACCCTGATATTCTTCATCTGCGCCCGTTTAACAAAACCAACTTCAGGCACCACCTCATCCCTTGATACCAGCGGCGACTCATGCAATTGTTCAAAACCCCTAGACTCCATGCGGCCATTCCCAAGGCACTTGGGATCAGGCAATGGTAATTCTTCCCCCTTTTCATCCTTATTTTCTATCATGCAAATCCTCCCTTAAATTGTAGGTTTAGAATTTCAATCTTTAATGACGCCGTGTAGGATTAACTTAGAAAAATTAATAGTTGTGACAATTTGCTGATTGCTGAAAGCTGACCGCTGAGAGCTCCATTCATAAATCTCAGATTTACGGTTGGCCCCGGCCTAACAGATCATGTCCCTCGGCTTGCATTTTTAATAGACGAGAAAAAAGGACATCCATTTCCTGATTTTATTAATTGAATAGACTTTTGTGCCTCATGTCCCCCTCTTGAGGGGGCAGGGGGAGGCCGGTCTTAAAACAAGATGGGTTGGGGGAGTTATGTAAAAATTGATATTATTGACAAAATATTATTTAAGAAGTATTATTTTTGCCATACAATCAATTGAGGTGATCATGCCCAGATATAATAAAAAAATACAGGTTTTACTGACAGATGACCAATTCCGCGATCTGGTTGATATTGCAGAACAAAATAAAAAAAAGCTGGGTGTCCTGGTCAGAGAGGCAGTTGAAGAATACCACCTCAAGGAAGTCAACCGTCTACGCATCTCAAATGCAGTTGATCGGTTGCTTGCCCTGCCGGAAGTCCAGGCGCCTGAAGACTGGGAAAAATATGAAAAAGAGCTTGCCGAAGCCCATGGAACTCACGATTAAAAATGCCGACATATTTCATTGACACAAATATCTTTATCTACGCAAAGGGTAAAGATCATCCATTAAAATCTTCCTGTATATCCATGATCAAAAAGATCGGCAATCAGGAAATCACTGCCATAATCAATACGGAAGTAATACAAGAGATCCTGTATCGATATCAGTCTATTAAAAAACTTCCTTCCGGGATATCTCTTGCAAAAGAAGCAGTCAAAATCTGCTCTCTAATCCTTCCTGTTGAAGAAAGGGATTTATCTCTTGCCATGGAAATTTTAGGGAGCAACCCACGGATCCAGACACGGGATGCCTTTCATGCAGCCACCATGCTCAATCATAATATTAATGAAATCCTATCAACCGACCCACACTTCGATCTGATACCAAATATCCGCCGAATCCAACCTTGATCTTTATATTAGAACTAATGATGTTATATACCTAAGTCATTAAGGATTGCTCTTTTATCTGCAAAACAACAGACATCCGGAAAATCCTGATAATCCTGTAAAAAGTCATTCAGGTTTTCGATAATTATTCAGCCTGTAAAAATTCCTGTCCACCTTGAAACCGAACTGCCTGCAGCATTCGGTTGACAGGACCTCGCAGGCCTCCTCAACTCCCTCTGCGCCGATGCCTTTCCTATAGATTCCTCCCTTTAAGAATGATATCAGATCATCCAGTAAGGCAACAGATATATCTTTGTCTCACCTTCTTCCAGTATCGCTGCATCCTCAAACCTTCCGATAAGGACGCCGGCCTTCTCCTTTTCCTTCATAAGAAAGCTTTTTATTCCCTTTAGATGTCTTGCCTGTATTTTTTTGTCGCTTTTTATTTCAACAGGCAGAAGCCTGTCAGATGTGCGGATAACGATATCAACCTCTTCTTTTGTCTTTGTCCTCCAATAGTGAAGCCTTGCCTCATGTCCTGCTAAAGGGAGTGCGGCATTCAATCTTTGAACAATTGCATTTTCAAACACTATGCCGTATTGATTAAGCTTCTCAAGTTGTGATATGCCGGTCAGCCCGAGCAGGCTATTCCTGATGCCGAGGTCAGTGAAATATATCTTTGGTGTCTTGAGTATCTCACTTCTAACATTCTTGGAATAGGTGGTCAGTTTTTTCAGTATAAATGTTTTTTCAAGGAGTTCCGAGTAACGTTTAATCGTATCGACAGTTACTTCCAGCTGGGATGCGATGTTTGAGTAGTTGAGGAGATCTCCGGTCCTTGATGACAGGAGTTCCATGACCTTCTGATAGACCCACAGCTTGTCCTCCTTAACAAGATTCCGGATGTCCTGATCCAGATAGGCATCCCTGTAATTGTTCAAGAGTATTTGCTTCTTCTCCCTGTCGACAGCGAGCGCGATAGCCGGAAGGCCCCCGAATATCATGCATTCATCAAAATATTTTCGTATGTTCTGTTTGTGAGGCATAATTGCCGCCTGGAATTTCCTCAGCCGCTTTACATCCGGTTCGGCGTTGCCGAATAGAAAATCTCGGATATTTTTCTTGTCAGGCGGAGTGAACCCATGGCCTTTGAATATCTCGGCCTCTGAAAAAGGGAGGACAGATAATGACAAAACCCTTCCAGCCAGGCTCTCTTTTAACTGGACCTTCAATTCAAGAGACGAAGAACCGGTCAATATCCACTTGATGGGGAGCTTCAAGTCATATAGCGCCTTAATATGCTCAACAAAACCCGGGAGCTTCTGGACTTCATCAATAAAGATATATACCAGGCCTTTCCGGCCTTCGATTTCTTCGCCAAGGAAACGCTCCACTATCTTGATAAAATTCTCAAAAGACGCAGACAGCTCATACCTGAGAGAAAGATCGTCAAAGGTAAAATAAAAAATATCATCAGGGCTGATGCCTTGTTCCAGCAAGTGGTTAATAAGCTGAAAGGTTAACGTGCTTTTACCTGTCTGCCTTAAGCCAAGAAAAGTTATTATCTCCTTTTCCTTTAGGAACCCTGCTGCCCTCCAGTGGATGTCCCGTTCAACAATGTCAGCCGGAAGTTTAAATTTTCCGGTTCTCCATGAATTATAGGTTGAAAAGATTCTTTCATCCAAAATAATATGCCTCTCGAAATATTCTTAAGAAAATTTCGAGTATAGTACAATAATTTATAGACATTAATCAAATAAAAAAAACAAACATCCCGAACATCCCTGGCCTAGACCTGTTATCGTTATGCAGTATTCACTATAAATTTATATAATAATGCGATCTTTTACATCCGGTAACAAGAGATGTCACGACAGGGCAGGCCTGTCATAAAAAATGATATGCCTCTCGAAATATTCCTGAGAAAAAATCGAGTTTAGTGCAGTAATACTATGAAGCGGAATAAAATGAGATTACAGGCCCAGTATCATTTTCAGGTTTTTCTGCAATACGGAAAGGTCTTTTTCCCCTAAATAACCGAGTCTTTTTAAAACCAGGCTTTGTTCTATAGTTGCAAATACAGGCTTAATTGTTGAAGGTTTAATGAGCCCGGCCTCTCGCCATCCTTCCAACCTCACATCACCGAAATTGGCGGGGGCATGCGTCCGGCTGGTAATAGCCATTATAATTATATCCAGGCGTTTTTGATTATATTGTTCCGAACTGACTATAAGAGCAGGTCGTTTTTTAAAATCGGTTTGATCGGTAAAGGGAAATGGAACAAGGACAATATCACCGAAATTATAATCGGTCATATTCATCATCCTCCGGGTTGTCCCAGACATCCTGAAACGATTTTTCAGAAATGATGTAATAAGCGCGGGTCAGACCGCGATCCTGATTTTTTGTATTCAAAAAATCAATAAAATCTTCAACCTCTGCAATCTTGTCAGGCGAAAGAGCGCGTATTTTTTTAATCAACACGCCTTGCTGCTCATTTTCCTTCACTGTATCGTGTTGCATACTTACAATCCTT
>JAFGIC010000335.1 GCA_016929815.1 Deltaproteobacteria bacterium | reverse complement strand
TTTACATATATTATTACAAAGATTGAAAGGAGTTTATAAACATGCTTATACCCCGCTTTAATTATCACAAACCATCCACCCTTAAAGAGGCATGCGAGATAAAGGGAGAACTAAAAGACAAGTCCATGCTGCTCTCAGGTGGCACAGACCTGATTGTAAACATGAAAGGGGGGGTAATCTCCCCTGAAAATATTATTTCTCTTAACGGCATAGAGGAACTGAAGCTGCACTCTGTGGACGGGAGAAACGGCCAAACACATATCGGCGCCTGTGGTACGGTCTCTTCACTCATAAAGGAAAAGTTTCTCCTTCCTTACAGCGCCCTGGTGACCGGTATGGACAGCCTGGGTTCTCCGATAATCAGAAATCTCGCGACCATAGGTGGAAACATCGTTAATGCAAGGCCCGCAGCAGATATCCCACCTTCCCTTATCGCCTTTAACGGAAAGGCAACCCTTTGCTCCAGGTCGGATAAACGGGTAGTATCCATGGATGAATTCTTTCTCAGTCCTGGAAAGACAATATTAAACAATGATGAAATCCTGTCGGAGATTATCCTTGATAATCCTTCGACCTATTCAGGTTCTGCCTATATAAAGCTCGGGACAAGAAAGGCCCTCGAAATCAGTATAGTAAACGTGGCGGTATTCATCTCCCTTGAAAAACCCAACGGCCCCATCACCGGGGCAAGGATCGTCATGGGCGCTGTTGGACCGGTCCCCATGAGGGCAAGTACTGCTGAAGACATGCTCATAGGCGAAAGGCCTTCTGAGGCATTGTTTGCCGAGGCTGGAAAGGCCGCATCAGGCGATGCCGGACCCATTGATGATTTCAGGGGTTCGGCAGAGTATCGCAGGGATATGATCACAGTATTGACAGAAAGGGCGCTCAAGAAGGCCCTCGATGAAATAAAGTAGAAGAATAAGGAGATAAACATGAAAAAACTTATCAGCGTGACTGTTAATGAAAAAAGATATGAACTCGCGGTTGATTCTAACATGACCCTTGTCGACATGCTACGGGAGGAGTTAAAACTGACCGGGACAAAAAAGGGTTGCGAGCTTGGAGAATGCGGCGCCTGCACCGTTCTAATGGATGGGAAGCCCGTAAGCTCCTGCTTATTGCTTGCAATCGAAGCGGACAACAGGGAGATAGTGACCATTGAAGGGCTTGAAACTGAGAAAGGCCTTCACCCCATTCAGCAGGCCTTTGTTGAAAAGGGAGCGATTCAGTGCGGTTTCTGCACACCTGGAATGATACTATCCGCCAAGGCGCTTCTGGAAAATAACCCCAACCCCGATGAGCATGAGATAAGAAAGGCAATCTCGGGCAACCTCTGCAGGTGCACGGGATATCAGAAGATAGTCGAAGCAATTCAATCGGTCTCTTCGGATAAATAGACAAGGAACAGGAGGAATATCCCATGACTGAATACAGCACAATTAACAGCCGCGCCCCAAAGATTGACGCCCCGGATAAATCAACAGGCAAGGCGAAATTCATAAACGATCTCAATATGGAAAACCAGCTTTACGGCGCCCTGCTCCAAAGCCCGCTGGCTCACGCGAAGATACTAAGGATAGACACATCAAGGGCAGAGGCCCTGCCCGGCGTTAAGGCTGTAATTACGGCCGCTGATGCGGGCAATATTAAATATGGCGTAAGTCCCGCCCGATATGACGAAACTCTCTTTTGTATCGACAAGGTCCGTTATATAGGAGATGAAATAGCAGCTGTAGCTGCCGTTGATCTTGAAACGGCAGAAAAGGCCGCATCCCTTATTGACGTTGAGTATGAAGAACTGCCCGCGCTTTTATCCATAGAAGATGCCACAAGGGAAGGCGCGCCCCTGATACACGATGAGTATCCCCGAAATATCTGCGCGGATGTGCACCAGGAATTCGGCAATGTTGAAGCGGCCCTTGCCGAGTGCGACGTTATCAGGACGGACACATTTACAAGCAAGATGCAGAACTGCGCCTTTATAGAGCCTCAGGGATGCATCGCGGATTATGATCATCGAGGTTATCTTACCCTTTATACTTCAACACAGGTTCCTCACTACACACAGCGTACGGTTGCCATGGTGCTCAATATGCCTGTGGGCAAGGTGAGGGTCATGAAACCTTATGTGGGAGGAGGATTCGGCGCAAAGGCATCGGCCAGCGCCATGGAAATGGCCGCATGCCTGCTTTCCAAGAAGTCCGGGAAACCTGTAAAGATGAATTTTATACGTGAACAGGTCTTTCTCCATTCAAGGAGCAGACATAAGTTTATACACACCATGACAACAGGGGTCAAAAAAGACGGCACCATAGTGGCCTTAAAACACCACTGTACCCTTGAGGGCGGGGCCTATTCCAGCTTCGGAATAGCGACAATCTACTATGCCGGCTCACTGCTCGGCGGCCCATATAAGCTTCAGCATATGAAATACGACGCCCAGAGAATATACACAAACAAACCGGCCTGCGGCGCACAGCGCGGGCACGGCGGTGTAATTGCCAGGGCCGCATGGGAGCAACAGCTGGACGCCATTGCCGAAGAGCTCGGCATGGATCCGATCGAATTAAGGCTTAAAAATATGATGAACAACGGCGACACATCATGCAACGAGCTGTATATGAGCAGCTTCGGCATGAGGGAATGTATAGAGGCAGTCAGGAACCAATCGGGCTGGCAGAAAAAGAAAGACGCCCTGCCAAGGGGAAAGGGGGTCGGCATGGCATGCGGTTTCTTCGTGTCAGGTTCAGGATTCCCCATATACAGGTCGGAGACCTTTCATTGCACCGCCTCGGTAAAACTTACTGAAGACGGGGGCGTTGCTCACCTTTTTACCGCCTCTGCCGATATAGGCCAGGGTTCCGATACGACATTTGCCATGATAACAGCCGAGGCATTGGGGATACCTCTGCACGCGGTAAAGGTATCTTCGGGCGATACCGATTTCGGCGTGGACCTTGGAGCCTATTCAAGCAGGCAGACCCTCATGACGGGTTTTGCCGTCAAGCAGGCGGCCGAGGATGCAAAGAGGAAGGTAATCGAGGTTATCGCCGATGAATTAAGGATCTCTGAAAAAGAGATCGACGTAAAGAACGGTAAGATAGTTTTTAAAAACGCCGGGATCGACATCTCCGGAATCAGATCCAAATACAGAAAGGAACACAGGGGATGGCACAGCCTTCCCAAAGGCAATCAGCTGAGCTTTATTGAGGCGGCACGTATCGCATTTCTGGAAAGAGGGACTATTATCGGACAGGGAGAATACAGACCCAGGTTTCTGGGAGGAACCTACAAGGGTGCAGCAGTAGGCACATCTCCTGCCTATGGATGTTCCGCGCAGGTAGTTGAATTGAGCGTTGACATGGAAACCGGCAAGATCACTATCGACAGGATGACTGACGCCCATGATTGCGGATTCGCCATAAACAAGACATCCGTTGAAGGACAGATGCAGGGCTCGCTTCTTATGGGCGTCGGAGAAGCCCTGTTCGAGGAGGTCAAATTCGATAATAAAGGCCGCATCCTGAATCCGAATTTTTCCGAATACAAGATTCCCACGGCGCTGGATATGCCTAACATCACCCCCGTTATAGTGGAAAGCAATGAGCCATACGGGCCATACGGCGCAAAGGAAGTAGGTGAAGGCGCTATAATGCCCACCATACCCGCGATACTTAACGCCCTTTATGACGCAACAGGGATAAGGTTCACGGAACTTCCACTGACGCCCGAACGGGTTTACAAGGCAATAAAACAAAAAATACTGGAAACAGAATCCGGAAATTCCGAAAAGTAGTCTCTTCATCGAGTCTTCAATGAAGGCCCCCGTCACATGGCGGGGGCTTATTTAAAATCGTTTTTAATCAGCTTACATTGAAAAATGGATTTTTCATCCTTTCATTCCCTTATGTCCCGACCTCAATCTCCTGCCCGTCAAATAATGCTCCAAGGGCATATACCGGCTGCTAGGAAATTTCCCAAACATCTTGACCGATGTAAAGGAATATGTTTAATTTCTACAACATATTCAATCACAGGGAGAATCACAGAAATAAAGATATAATAAAAGGAGGTCAGTCATGGGAAGAAAGGCGGGATGTAAAATTTTCTTTGTCTTAACGGGATTTCTTTTAATTATCTCTCTTATAATCATCATTACAGGCTGTACACAGAAAGAAGAACCTGCTGCTACATCAACCAGGAATTCTACCGCGTTATCCGGTGAAGAACCTGCAGAGACGCCGATCGGGCAATCTGACGCCCTGCCGGCAAAGGTAAACCCGGCTAATTTTTTAACCCTGTATCCTGGCGCTTATACGGCAAAGGAAAAGGATCTTGTTAAAAAATACCTTGCCGACAACAATGCCCTTGAAGAGAGAGGCGCTGTCATCACTGCAATGAAGAACGGCGCTCTGCCGGAGGATACACCGGGTTTCGCCAGAACTATCAAGGTCACGGAAACCATGGTCCGTTATTTCAACGGCATGCGCGACCCTGAAAACCCGATTTACAATAATGCAGACTACGCCAGGCAAATGGGCTATAAGGACATCATAGCCTATCCGGCCTTTGCGGCCCATGACGACTCTTTCATGGTCCCCTACCCTACTGCCGCCAGGGATACACTTCTTGTGGCCGACCTGATCCACAGCAACACATTCTACAGGCCAATCTACCCCGGTGACACACTCTATCTGATAAATAATAAAAGGACTGTTGAGGACCAGACGCCCGAGGAAGGATCCATATACAGGAGCATTGCGCTTGCGACAGATGGGAGCATCTATAACCAGAATGGCGAAAAGGTAATGGATGTCAGGTACACGGTCCAGGAAAACATAAAGATATACAAGGAAGGCCTTGCGCCTGAGAATCCCACCTTTGCTGATTTCTGGGAAGAGTGGGAAAGCGGGGAGCCTGCGGGCGAGGAAGCGTCTTCCCAGTCCATATATTATTATACTGATGAGGATTGGGAGACCATTAAGGATATCTGGTCAAAGGAGAAGGCGCAGGGCGTAAACCCGCTTTATTGGGAGGACGTGAAGATAGGTGACCAGCCGGCCTGGACCCTTGAGGGCCCCCTTGATTCGGGAATAACGGTAGCAGTCCCATGGGGAATGGGCCTTGGCGGCAACCGCAGCCTCAAAAAGGAGATCATGGACACTGAGATATTCAAGACCCTTATAAGGGATGAAAAGGACGGCATCTACCGTCCTGCCGACCTCAGGGAATACATACCTGCAATACCTGCGGAGGCCGGCACAGGCCAGGCATTCGGAGAGATGGGCGCGGTTGACGCTCAGCTGGGCGGCAGCGCAAGCGATACCGTGGAGATAGCCTATGGAGGCGGCGGCATGATGAACTTCGCGCGCAGGGATTTGGCTGTCCGGCATCTCAACAACTGGATAGGCTACCATGGATGGATCTATAACATACGCTGGGGAGGTCTCTATTCCAGAGACATGATTGCCACGGCCCACGGCAGGCCACATCCTGCGTCAAACCCAAAAGCGGAAAATTTTCTCGCTAAGGTCCCTGAAGATATACTGAATCCCTCCGACACCTCCAGCGTCAAGTCGGGATCTTTCATTATTGTAAAGTCTTATGTCTATGATAAATTTGTTCTTAACGGAGAATTCTACGTTGATCTTGCCTGGTGGATAAAGACATTCCCCGGCGGAGGTCTCTGGGGAAACGGCGGCGCAACCGTCAGGCTCCCCTCTAAAAATACGAAATAACAACAGTCTGCCTGTAGGATAACAACAAGGCCGCATGCCGCGCACCACTGGCAGCGGCCTTTCAATATTCCTCATTTGCCCTCAACTTGTATGAAACCTCATTCAAGTGTATCGAACAATATCTTCTTCTCCCCTAAATGTAAGGGGGCCTGCCTTATTAAAAATTCTGTTGAAAAAGGGGATCTTAAACATATAAAATACGTTTATTCACAACTATCGCGTTTCAAGAAGGCGGGGTTACTATATTAATGATTACCCATCTGCCCTTCCGGGGCGTTCAAGAAACGATTTCATTACATTAAAAGGCTTTAAAATATATGTCCATTTATGATGAGATACTGGAGGTTTACTATGGCTTCGACAGGACAATCGCTTCTTTCCAGTCGGCTACGGGCATGCGATGCCCGCCCGGTTGTTCATTGTGCTGCAGGGGATGGCCTGTGGAAACGACAGTCATGGAACTCCTTCCCCTGGCAAGGGAGATATATCTAAGAGAAGAAGATGAAATGATTATGTCGGCTATCTTTGAAAAGGACCAGCGCCATGACCCTTCATGCGTACTGATAAAAAACGTCCTTACCAAAGGAGAGGCCGGGGCGTGCGGGTATTATAAGTTCCGGCCGCTGGTATGCCGTCTCTTCGGGTTCGCCTCCCGCAGGAATAAGCGGGGCGGGATCGAATTAATGACATGCAGGGTTATAAAAGAAAACGCCCCCGCCGAGGTGAAACGGGCTGAAATAGCCCTGTTACAGGGTCTATCCCTGCCGGTGTATCAGGACGCATTTATGAGAATATCTTATATGAAACCCAATACAGGTTCCAGAATGCTTCCCATAAACAATGCCCTTAAAGAGGCCATAGAAAGCCTCTACTGGTCTCGTCCGCCAAAGGGTCAAAGATTCAGGAAGGCTGCCGGCTTCTAACCGATGATACTTGACATATGCGTTCCGGGGCTATTATACTGAAAGGTGTCAATTTGTAAAAGCGGCAATTCACAGACTTATTTTATCCTCATCCGTTTGCTCTTATTTAAATTATCAGAGGAAATTAGAATGCAGAAACCCATAAAAACCAACAAGATCCTTATGATCATAGCTGCATGCATGCTTTTTACTACTCTATCCTGCGCAGGACAGGATGAATTTTTAAAAAATGTTCAAAAGGCCTTTGAAGGCGCCGGGGGAGAACTCTCACAGGGAAAGATTGCCGACGGACTGAAGGAGGCCCTCAGGATAGGCGCGGGCAATGCGGTTGAAAATGTCTCGATACTTAACGGCTACTATGGCAATCCCGAAATCAAGATACCGTTGCCTGCTAAGGTTCAAAATTTCGAGAAAACGCTCCGGACAATCGGATTCGGTCCACAGTTGGACGCCTTTGCAGAGAGTATGAACAGGGCTGCTGAAAAGGCCGCACCTGCCGCAAAGTCCCTCTTCTGGGACGCTGTGAAGGCCATGACCTTTGATGACGCAAAAAAAATCCTCAAGGGCCGGGACAATGAGGCAACGCTCTATCTGAAGGATAAGACATGGTCCGGTCTTCTTGACACATTCAAACCCATGGTCCATAAGGCCATGGCAGATGTCGGCGTCACAAGGCAATATCAGGAGATTGAGACGAGGGTCAAAAGCATCCCTATTATCGGCGAGAGCATGGGACTTGATATTGACCGGTATGTCTCGGAAAAGGCCCTTAACGGGCTCTTTGTCATGCTTGAAAAAGAAGAGCGCAAGATCCGCACCGATCCTGCAGCAAGGGTAACCGAACTTCTGAGGGAAGTATTCGGGTCAAATGAATAATGCAGGTTCAAAAAATTTTCGAACCTGCGCAATCAGTTGTCAGCCGTCAATTTAAAACATCTATTTATTCAAGCTTATAGCCGACAGCTGAATGCCGACAGTATCCGGAGGTATAAAATGAAAAAGGTCATAAAATGGACTGGAATCACACTAGGGTCATTGATCTTACTTATAATCCTGGCACTGATTATTGTTCCCTTTTTTATTGATATTCAAAAATTCAAGCCCACAATCGAGCAGCAGGTGACAAAGGCGACGGGTCGCCCCTTCACCATTGGAGGAGATCTGGAGCTTTCACTCTTCCCTTTCGCAGGCATCAGCTTTTCCGATGTGCATATGGGAAACCCGGAGGGCTTCGCCGAGAAGGAATTCATATACATTAAATCGTTTGATGTCAAGGTCAAGCTGATGCCTCTTCTGTCAAAGGATGTCCAGGTCAAACGCTTTGTGTTAACTGGCCCCAGGATTGTCCTTGAAAAGACCAAAGAAGGGGCCGCCAACTGGGAAGGGCTGGGAGGCGCTGAAGCTCCTGAAGAAGAAGTAAAGGAGCAGGGGGGTTTGAGCCTGCCGGTCAAGGGTCTTAACGTGGCGGAATTCAGGTTAAGTGAAGGAGAACTACTATATATAGACAACACATCCGGTATGCGCAAGGAGGTAAAAGACCTCAAAATTGAACTCATGGATGTCTCCCTTGAAAAGCCTCTAAGTCTAATGTTCTCGGCAAATATAGACGGCAGACCTTTTTCAATTGAGGGAGAGGCCGGTCCCATAGGCAGTGAACCCGGAAAAGGCACTATGATCATAAATCTTAGTGTAAATGCCATGGGCATCCTCTCAATGAAACTTGAAGGCTCTGCAACGGATGTGGCAACGAATCCTCAATTTGATCTCAGCGTCTCAACCACACCTTTTTCTCCAAAGGATCTTATTAAGGAAGCAATCCCTGATCTTGTGATTAATACCACGGACCAGGAGGTCCTGAAGACAATGTCACTGGCCATGAAGGTGAAGGGCTCAACTGAAAACATATCGATTTCCGAGGGCACAATTGAACTGGATCAGTCCCAAATGACCTTCTCGGCTGTTGCCAAAGATTTCCAAAAACCTGACCTTACCCTTAAAATGGATTTGGACAAGATCGACGCAGACCGTTATCTTCCCCCGGTTGAAGCAAAGGGGGAAGAGGCAACCCGGGCCGCTGCCCCATCTGAAACACAGAAAATGACCGACTACGGACCTTTGAGAAAGCTGGTAATGGACACTTCTGTTAACATAGGCGAACTTACCGTCAAAGGCGCTGCATTAAAGGACATACAGCTCCAGGTAAAGGCAAGCGACGGCATCTTTAATATTGACCGGCTTTCCATTAACGCATATGAAGGCAGCATATCCGGTGCTGCGGTCTTTGATATAAGCAGGGATATCCCGGCAGTACAGACGGATATGGAGATAAAAGACCTCCAGCTCAGAAAGGCCATAAACGGGCTTCTGCCTGATCTTGTACTTAATACCAAGGACCCGGAAGTATTGAAGACCCTGTCGGCCAGAATAAAGATGAAGGGCACAACTGAAAACATATCGATTTCCGAGGGCACAATTGAACTGGATCAGTCCAAAATGACCTTCTCGGCTGTTGCTAAAGATTTCCAAAAACCTTACCTAACCTTTAAAATGGATTTGGACAAAATCGACGCTGACAGGTATCTGCCGCCTGCAGCAGAGGCCGAAGAAGAAACATCCCCGACAAAAATCAATTATGAGCCCCTTAGAAAAATTATCTTAGACAGCTCGGTAAATATCGGGGAAATCACAATAAAAGGCATTAAAATCAATGAGATTCAGGCAAATGTTAAGGGGAAAAACGGGATATTTAATCTGGCCCCCTTTTCCCTGAATGCCTATGAGGGCGACATTTCAGGCAACGGAGCACTGGATGTCACAAAGGACAGCCCGGCAACAAAGGCAGGAATGAATATAAAAAATCTGCAAGTCCGCGGGCTTGTTAACGATTTTATGAAAAAAGACATCATTGAGGGGGCCGCTACGGGAACGGTAAACATCTCCATGTCCGGCGACACCGCTGAGCTTATCAAGAAGACACTTAACGGAAAAGGAGAGCTCAGCCTGAAGAATGGGGCCATCGTTGGCATAGATCTTACAGGCATGGTCAATAACCTTAAAACAGCATTTGGAAAGGCAGAGGCAGTTGAAAACACGGAGAGGACCGATTTTTCTGAGTTCATCATCCCCTTTGATATAAAAGACGGCGTTATAAGCACCCAGAACACATCTCTTGTCTCGCCCGTGTTGCGTATCAAGGCAAAAGGAAATGCAGACCTGCCAAAGGATTCTCTGGACTTCAGGATTGAGCCGACCTTTGTTAAAACCCTGAAGGGACAGGGAGACACCGAGGAAAGAAGCGGCATCACCGTTCCAGTGGTCGTTAAGGGCACATTCATGAAACCCAAGTTCAGTCCTGATATCAGCGGTGTTGCAGAAAAGGCGATTGAAAAGACTATTGACAAGGGCATTGAAAAGGGACTTGAAAAGATCCTCGATAAGAAAGAAGAGAGCGGTACATCCGATGAAACAAAGGATGCGGTAAAAGGCCTGCTGAAGGGGCTAATAGGAAAATAAGGCCTCTTTACTCCCTTATTAATTTTCTCATAATTGACTTCACTTCCGTCGTTCCGGTAATATAGGGGTCCATAAGAAACTAAGAAAGTATGTTATCCGGGCTTATTCCCCTCCTATCCGCATCAGGAAAGATAAGGGCTTAACACAGGAAGACCTGGTAAAAAAAAGCGGCGTCGCAATCTTTCAAATAAGGAGATACGAGGCAGATAAAAATTCTCCAACGCTTGACGTTGTTTTGCGCCTTGAGACCTTTGAATTAATCATAAAGAATCCACCCCCAAAGGGGGTGGTATTGGGTTAACCCCTAAAAGGGGGTAAGTTTGCCTTGCTCCCAAAACGGGAGCAAGGTATCGAATTGTCCCAAAGTTTTATTAAAATAATTTGCCCTGTGACTCTTTTTTTACGTTCTTCTTTTTCCTGGTACTTAACGTATTTTCTTATCATTTCTGCATATAATTCAACTGTGTCTACACAGTATCCTTCGGTCCAAAAATTATTGCCCCAATAGGGCTTTTTTTGAGATCTTTGAATTTGTTGAATATCCGAATTGCGTTTCTTCCTTTAACTATACCGCAGTAATCTGAAACCGATATCTTTGGAGGTATCATCGTGATCAAATGTATATGATCAGGTTGAATATTCATCTCCAATATTTCAACTTCTTTTTGTTCCGAAAATGCTTTTATGCAGTCAGCGACTTCACTTGCAACCTCGCCCATCAGTATTCTGTGTCTATATTTCGGAACCCAGAATAAATGGTATTGGCAATGCCATATGGTATGTGATAATTTCTTAAATCGACTCATTGTTTTCTCCTTTCACTGTATTTGGTGGGACAACTCAGTGTATAGGAGTAGCAATGAGTCGTTCAAATGGCAAAGCCTTTGAACTCTGACCATGCCCAAAGGGCATG
>JAFGIC010000043.1 GCA_016929815.1 Deltaproteobacteria bacterium | reverse complement strand
GTAGCTTCATCGGTCTTTGTGCAGTTTGCAGTAATGATAAAAAGAGACAGCACCAGAAAAAAAAGTTTAAGATTAATTAAAATGTCACGCCATGTTTTATCCATAAATGACCTCCTTTTAATGTTTGTGATGCTTAAGATTATAGGTTTTCTCCTGAGAGAAAATTTAGAAGACTGACAGATAGATCAATATCAGTAATGAAACTACAATGTTCTGATTATAAAATATCCGGATTTTTTGCAACACTTTTTTCTTTTTATTATTCCGGTCCGAAGGCGCGGCGGTCTATGGAAAGCTGATATATAAGGGAATCCTTTATTTCCTTTACCTGTTCCTCATCTTCAATCTTCTGCCCGTCAAGGTCAAGGACATAGAATACGTCCGCTATCTGGTCCCCCTTTACGCCGGTCCTGGCTATCCTGATATCAAGCCTGAGTTCAAAAAGCGTTCGTGTTATGAGGTAAAGAAGACCAATCCTGTCTGATGCGAACACCTCCACCAATGTGAAGAAATCCGACGACTTGTTGTCGATAACAACATCGGGTGGGCGAATGGGTTTGCCTGTTTCAGACAATATTGAAGGCGCGGCCTTCCGGCTCAGGCGGTATGATAGTGATATCTTTCCGCTGAAGGTATTTTTCAGAAGGGCATTTACCTTTTCCCATGTCTCATAGGGATGGATTGGGTCAAGGGGCCTCGTAACACGGAAGATATCAACGGCTATTCCGTTTCTCCATGTATAGATATTTGTGGAAAGGATGTTGATGTTGTTGAGCGCCATTACGCCTGCTATATCGGAGAAAAGTCCGGGCCTGTCCCTGCCCACGAAGCTCACCTGCCAGAAACCTCTACGCATGTTTTCACGGATATCCAGGATGAATGGCGAGGGGTTTTTGTTTTCGGCCTCCTTTTCAAACCAGAGCATCATCTCCATATGGCGTTCGATATCAACGACAGGCGTATTCAGCTTATATCTTGTAGGCATAAGATCAAAAAGCCTTTCGAAATCCTTATGGTTGATTTTGTCTCCGATCCTGCGCCTGGCATTGGATTTGAGCCTTACAATTTTTTGGGATGAATCGAGTGTGGCCAGTTCTCCCCTTTCAAGGATGTGCAATATCTTAAAGAAGAGTTCCCGTACCAGGTTGGCCGTCCAGTCGCTCCAGGCCCTCGGGCCTGTTGCCTTTGAGTCGGCCCGCGTCAAAAGATACAAGGCCTTAAGACGTTCGACGTCGCCGATTGTTCTCGCCGTCTGGATAATGATCTTTTCATCGTCCAGATCCCTGCGGGTAGCTGTTTCGGCCAGTAGGAGATGATTTGCGACATGGAATGACACTTCTTTGATGCCTTTTTCCGGGTATCCCATCCTTTCCAGTATATTTCTTGATATCTGGGCTCCCCTGCGGGAATGTCCTTTTCCGGTTTTGCCTATATCATGAAAAAATCCCGAGAGAAAAAGGATTTCATGGTTTTTGATGTCTTTAAATGTGTCGAAAAGAAATCGGTCATCTTCCTTTGCGAGATTTTTTAGATTGGCCACGGTTTCAAGGATATGCCTGCCTACGGGAAATATATGGTAGGCGTCGAACTGTACGCGGTTTCTAATTGCCCCGAACTCCGGTATATAGGCCTCCAGAAATCCGGTTTCAAACATCTGGTCAAGGGTTTCAACGGTGTTTTTCCCGTTCATAATATCCAGAAAGCCGTTGCAGGCGCGTTGAGAACGCATAAAATCATCATCTATAAGGTGAAGGTTTTTTTTTACCTGTCTCCTTGCCTCCAGGGAGAGAGGGACGCCAAGACGGCAGCTGTCTGCAAAGATGTCCATCAGTATTAATAAATCGTCCGATATGGCGGCATCCGAGGCAAATCCCAGCTCATTTCCCGATGCTTTAATACCCCTGGAGATCTCTCCATCAATGATACGCACAGGGGCCGCGTGATGTTGAGGCGCATGGATGGAAAGGAATGACCTGTGCAGGGTCTTTACCGATTCCATGCCTGAATGAAGCCTCCCAAGGAATTGTTCTACCGCAGGAAATTTTGGCTGGTTCCTGTACCCGAGACGCCTGGCAATCCTGTCCTGATATTCAAAATTAAGGCAGTCGTTTTTCCTGCCCGAAAGCTGGTGAAGATGATTCCGAACGAGATGAATAAACTGGACGTTTTCCACTAGATCCCTGTATTCATCAGCAGAGAATTTTCCCGGATGTTCAAGCTCTTCAGCCTCCCTTACACCCAGAAATACCTTTGCCGTCCATAAAATGTGATGGTAATCCCTCAGACCCCCTATGCCTTCCTTGAGATTGGGTTCAAGGAGATGGCTTGCGTCTCCGAAATTTTTCATTCTATTATTGTTGAGGTGTTGCAGCCATTTCACAAAGGGAGAGATGTTTTTTTTAATGACCCTTTTTTGAAACATTTCCAGAAGATCCAGAAACAGGAGTGAGTCTCCGCATACAAAACGGGCGTCCAAAAGTGATGTCAGGACCTCAAAATCATCCCCTGAGAGGGCAAGACAGTCTTTTATAGTTCGTACGCCGTATCCCAGTTCCATGCCTATTCCCCAGAGTGGGAAAAAGATCTCCTCCGCAAGGGCCTTTGCCTGTGAAGGTATGGATTTGTCAAAGAGGATCAGTATGTCGATATCCGAATGCAGGCACAGTTCCTTTCTGCCGTATCCCCCAACAGCGACAAGGGCAAAGGGCGTTCGTTTTTTAAAAAGTGCCTGGCCTGTTTTACTTTCCTGCACTGAAAAGCGGAAATAAAAATCCATCAATTCACTGTACTTATCCTTGAAGGAGCGGGAGACCTTGCCTGCCAGGAAATCCGAAACAAGTTTTCCCTTATCCTTCTTGAGGCCTTCAAGAGGGGATGCCGGATGAAGCGACTGTCCTGAATAAAGGACAGGCGCTTCGTATCTTTGAACCGATGTGTTTCCCATTTTATCAGATGGCATCCTCTCCTTTTTCGCCGGTCCTTATGCGCACCACATCTTCTACGGGAATGATGAATATCTTGCCGTCTCCAATCTGACCTGTCATGGCCTTCTCCCTTATGACATTAACAGCTTCCTTTACAAGCTTGGCCTCCATTACGACCTCTATTTTTATCTTAGGGACAAAATCAACCTGGTATTCGGCGCCCCTGTAAATTTCCTTGTGACCCCGCTGACGCCCGAATCCCTTCACCTCGCTGACCGTGAGACCCTTGATCCCTATTGAAGAAAGACCCTCCTTGACGTCATCCAGTTTGAATGATTTGATTATTGCTTCGACCTTTTTCATGTCTCCATCTCCTTGTTTCTATTGGGTTATCTTGTTAGGGGCTCCCTGAACGCCTTCATCAGAGACTGTATCCGGTCTCATTGTGGAGGCTTATATCAAGGCCCTTTTCCTCTTCTTCCTCTGAAACCCTCAGGCCTATGAACAGATCTATTGCCTTAAGAATAATAAAAGTCGCGCAAAAAGCAAATATCATTGTAACAGCGACTGAAATAAATTGTATCAATAGCTGTCCGGGATTGCCGAAGAAAAGACCGTCAGAACCCGCGGAGTTTATCGCGGCGTTCGCAAAGAGACCGGTTGCAAGGGCGCCCCAGGCGCCTCCTACGCCGTGTATGCCTACCACGTCCAGGGAGTCGTCATATCC
>JAFGIC010000334.1 GCA_016929815.1 Deltaproteobacteria bacterium | reverse complement strand
TTTGAAAACATGGGCGCGCAGATGGTCAAGGAGGTTGCATCCAAGACATCCGATGTGGCAGGGGACGGCACGACAACGGCAACGATACTCGCACAGGCCATATACCGTGAAGGCTCAAAGCTGGTTGCCGCCGGAGCAAACCCTATGATAATAAAGCGCGGCATAGAAAAGTCCGTTGATCTCATAGTAGGCGAATTGAAAAAGATATCAAAACCGACCAAGGACAAGATGGAAATAGCCCAGGTCGGCACCGTATCGGCCAACAACGACAGGACAATAGGCGATATTATTGCCGAGGCAATGGAAAAGGTCGGCAAGGAGGGTGTAATCACGGTCGAAGAGGCCAAAAGCATGGACACCACACTGGAAGTAGTGGAAGGCATGGAGTTTGACAGGGGGTACCTGAGTCCGTATTTTGTAACAGACCCCGAAAAGATGGAAGTGCACCTTGACGATGCGTATCTGCTCCTCAACGAAAAGAAAATCAGCAGCATGAAAGACATGGTGCCCATATTGGAACAGATCGCCAAGACGAGAAAACCCCTTCTGATTATTGCTGAGGATGTGGATGGAGAGGCCCTTGCAACACTCGTTGTAAATAAACTGCGCGGCACGCTTAATTGCGCCGCTGTAAAGGCTCCCGGCTTCGGAGACCGCAGAAAGGCAATGCTTGAGGATATAGCAATCCTTACCGGGGGACAGGTCCTGAGCGAGGACCTGGGATTGAAACTCGAGAATATTACTTTGAAAGACCTGGGAACCGCCAAGAAGATCAACATCGACAAGGACAATACCACGATTGTTGAAGGCGGCGGGAGCAGGGCAGCCCTTGAGGGACGCGTAAAACAGATCAGGGCGCAGATTGAGGAAACAACAAGCGACTATGACCGTGAAAAACTCCAGGAGAGGCTGGCAAAACTTATCGGTGGAGTTGCAGTAATAAATGTGGGCGCGGCTACAGAGGCGGAGATGAAGGAGAAGAAGGCCAGGGTCGAAGACGCACTGCACGCCACACGCGCTGCGGTTGAGGAGGGTATTGTTCCGGGCGGCGGCGTCGCACTTATACGATGCACACAGGCCCTTTCAAAGGTAACATTGGAAGGCGATGAGCAGCTTGGGGTAAAGATTATTAAACGGGCGCTTGAAGAGCCCATAAGACAGATAGCCAACAATGCCGGACATGAGGGCTCCGTAGTTGTCCAGAAGGTGATGGACGGCAAGGGCAATTTCGGTTTTAATGCGGAAACCGGAGAGTATGAAGACCTTGTCAAGGCGGGCATCATCGATCCGACAAAGGTAACAAGGTCTGCGTTGCAGAACGCCTCCTCGGTTGCGGGGCTTATGATGACAACCGAGGCTATGGTTGCGGAGAAGCCCGAGGAGAAAAAACCCGCTATGCCGCAGATGCCCTCTGATGACATGTATTAAAAATGGAACGCCCGGGCGGTTATCCCGTCCGGGCATGTAACCCTGCGTAATATAATCAATAAAACATTATTAATGAACCTTTAGAAAAAGAGACGACCATGCTGAACGAGAAAAAGAAGGCCTACTTCACAAATCTGTTGAACAAGCAGCTGAACGAACTTCTTAAAAAGGAAAAGGATATCCCTGTGAGCAGAGTCGTCAGCGCATCAGAGCAGGCGCCGGATTTTACGGATCAGGCAACCTTTGAATCGGATATGGACCTCAACCTCCATATAAAGGAAAGGGACAATAAACTCATCTTCAAGATCAAAGAGGCCCTGGAACGCATTGAGAACGGGACTTACGGCATTTGCGAGGTCTGCGGTCAAGAAATAACGGAATCCAGATTAAAGGCCAGGCCCGTTACAACCGTATGCATAAAATGCAAACAGAATCAGGAGGCCCAGGAAAAGCTCAGGGGCATTTAACCCTTTTCCGGACCATTTTTTCATGCATCCGACTCCCTCTATCGATTGTCATATCTGTTGACAGGACTGCCCGTAAGATATAATGTCTTTTAGAAAAATAATAATACGGAAAATAAGGGTTTGATAAACAATGAAATGTCCGTACTGCCTTCAGAAGCTACCGTGGAGGGAATGCCCTGCATGCGGTTTTGAAATCCCTGCAGAGAGCAAATACTGCATGAACTGCGGGGCTGAAGTGGAATTCAGAGATGCCCCGGCTGTTCAGGATGAAGATGAATTTGATCCTGAAAACAGGATACTCTGCTCCGACGGGACATGCACAGGCATTATAATCGACGGAAAATGCATTGTGTGCGGCAGGCCGTTCAAAGGGTAAAAAATCATGTACGAACTTAAGATAATTACGCAATTCGGGGCGGCCCACCAGTTGAAGGACACAGGCGGCGAATGTGAAAACCTCCACGGCCACAACTGGAAGATTGAAGTTCATGTAAGAGGTGAAAATCTGGATCAGAATGGTCTTCTTGTTGATTTTAAGACCATAAAAAATAAGACCAAAGAGATAATAGACAGGCTGGATCACAAATATCTTAATGAACTGGAGTGGTTCAAGGATATGAACCCCACCTCTGAAAACATATCAAGGCTCATATATGAACTTCTGAGCCGGAAGATCAACAACAAAGATATCATGGTGAGCAGGATTACCACCTGGGAGTCGGACACGGCCTGCGCCACCTACAGTGAATCGTAAAGTAAAGGACATTTTCATCACACCATGGGCATAACGGCATTCATCCCCTCAAGATACGGCTCAACACGCCTTCCTGCCAAACCTCTTGCGCTGATCGACGGTAAACCGATGATACGGCATGTATATCAGTGTGCCGTTGCATGCCCTGACATATCGGATGTCTATGTAGTCACTGATGACAAGAGGATATCCGGATGCGTCGAAGACTTCGGCGGCAAGGCTATTATGACCGGGAAGGAACACCAGTCGGGCACTGACCGCATAGCGGAGGCGGTTCAGATCCTTGGGCTTAATGACGACGATCTTGTGGTTAATGTCCAGGGAGATCAGCCGTTGTTCGACCCCTCCGTAATATCGGTCATGGTGGCGCCCCTTGTTAAAGATCCTGACCTCCCCATGGGCACCGTAAAATACAGACTCAAAGAAGCCTCGGATATCACGAATGTCAATATCGTAAAGGTCGTTGTCGATAATGACGATTTTGCCCTTTATTTTTCAAGGAGCCCGATTCCCTTCTACAGGGAACAGGCCTCCGGGAATATTTATTATAAACACCTTGGTTTTTATGCATACAGGAAGAGATTCCTGTTAAAATTTACCGGCCTTCCTTCAGGCAGGCTGGAGACAGCGGAAAAACTGGAACAATTGCGCGCGCTTGAATACGGTTACAGGATTAAGGTGATGGAAACCATTTACGACTCCGTGGAGGTCGATATCCCTGATGACATACAAAAAGTCGAAAGGACAATAAAGTTGCGCGGCAAATGAATAATAAGATTTGGAAACTGCATTCGTCCTCACCTTACGTGTCACGATTTGCTCTGGAAACAGGCATAACCCCGTTAAAGGCGCAGCTGCTTTTAAACCGCGGCATATCCGACAGGGATTCGGCAATATCATTCCTTTCCCCCAGGCTTTCAGGCCTGCTGGATCCCATGCTCCTGAAGGATATGGACAAGGCGGTTGACGCCATCCTCTTCGCTATTGAACACCGTGAGAACATCCTGGTTTACGGCGACTATGACGCCGACGGGATCACTGCGACTGCCGTGCTTCTCAACCTTTTTTCATCCCTGAATATCCCTGCGTCGTCATATATCCCGGACAGGCTTGCCGAAGGCTACGGCCTTAACATGGATGCCGTAAAAAAGCTCTCGGACAGGGGTGTCAATCTTATTATTACGGTGGACTGCGGCATCGCCAACAGAAGAGAGATAGAGTACGCACTGGGTCTCGGCATGAAGGTAGTGGTTACCGACCACCACCAGATCCCCAATGATTTTAAACCGGTGTGTCCTGTCGTCAATCCCAACAGGACCGATTCTTCTTTCCCTTACAGGGAGCTTGCAGGCGTGGGCGTTGCCTTTTTCCTGGCCGTTGCCGTAAGGTCTGCCCTCAGGGAAAGAACCGGCTTCAATGGTCTGCCTGAACCGGATCTGAAAAAATATCTGGATCTCGTTGCTATAGGCACTGTCGGCGACATGGTGCCCCTTACGGATCAGAACAGGATACTGACCCTGCACGGCATAAGGGCAATGAAAAAATCCGTATGGCCCGGCATCAGGGCCATGAAGGCCATGTCAGGAGTGGATGAAATGGCCATATCATCCTATGATCTTGCCTTCAGGCTTGCACCGCGGCTGAATGCCCCGGGCAGGATGGGTGATAAAAATGCAGGACTCCTTGCCCTTACAACGGACAGTGACTCGTTTGCCGCGGAGATGGCAAGGGACCTGAACAATATAAACATCCAGCGGCAATCCATTGAAGGGGAGATATTCAACGAGATCGAAGAGACCATGATGCCGGGAGTGGACCTTAAAAAAAGAAAGATCATAGTGCTTGCCAGACCCGGATGGCACAGGGGGGTTCTGGGCATTGTAGCATCAAAGCTGCTAGAGAGGTATCACAGGCCCTGTCTTTTATTGTCCCTTGACGGGGACAAGGCGGTCGGTTCGGGGAGAAGCGTTGACGGTTTTAATCTCTTCAAGGCGCTGTCAGGCATGGAACACCTTATTGAAAAATTCGGGGGACACTATCATGCGGCAGGATGTACAATCAAGGCATCGAATATGGATGAGTTTCAAAAAGGCCTGGAAGAGCTTGCCTATAATGAATTAAGAGATGAAGACCTTATCCCCTCCATCCGCGTTGACGCCCAGGTAAATTTGTCTGACCTGACCCTTGAATCCGTAGCGGATATAAGATCACTGGAGCCGTTCGGCTCAGGAAATCCCGACCCCACATTTTATTCGGAGGGCCTTCAGGTGCTTGACTCCAGGGTTGCCGGAGAAAGGCACCTCATTTTAAAGATAAGGCAGGGATCGACTGTCATGGATACAGTGGGCTTCAACCTTTACCACCTGCACCCCCTCAAAAAGGCGACCATTAATATGATCTACAGCCCCGAAATCAATTCGTGGAACGGGAACAGGAAGGTCAGGTTAAGGATTGTTGACCTGGAGATCGCCGGAGAGGATACAAAACTCATAAGGCTAGGCACTGAACAATTATCCAAAAGTAATTAAGACAAGGCAAAAAGATCATGCTGTGGCTGCCCCTTTCCCTGGTTGCCGCATTTACTTTGGCAACAACCGACGCCCTGACCAAGCGGTTTTTCAGCGAACTGTCTCCCTATGAAATGGCGATGTTGCGCCTTTTATACACCCTGCCTTGGCTTATATTCTCGCTATTTTTCATCCCCCTTGTCATCCCGCGGAACGGCTATTTTATTGCGGTTGCTTCAGCCGTTCCCCTGGAGATCTGTGCACTTTATTGCTACATGAAGGCAATAAAGGCCTCCCCACTTTCTATTACACTGCCCTTTCTCGCCTTCACACCCGCCTTTATTATCCTTACCGGAAGGATCCTCTTGGGAGAGCAGCTGCATTTCATGGGGATTATTGGGATAGCCCTGATTGTGGCAGGGTCATACTGTCTTAATATATCGAGCGTCAAAGAAGGCCTTTTTTCGCCCATAAAGGCCGTCTTCAGGGAACAGGGTTCGTGGCTTATGCTGCTTGTATCCTTTATATATTCAATTACTTCGGTCCTGGGCAAGATAGGGGTAATAAATTCAAACCCTTACTTTTTCGGGAGCACATATTTTATCGTTCTCTCTCTGGTTATGAGCGCACTGATCCCCCTGTCGCCGGGCACGTCCGTAAAACGCCTGATCCAAAAACCTCTTAAAGGCATTATACTGGGCGCGGCCTATTCCATCATGATATTCAGTCATATGCTCGCCATATCTCAGGTAGAGGCGGCATACATGGTGTCGGTAAAACGTCTGAGTCTCCTCATAGGCATTTTTTACGGCGCATGGTGGTTCAGGGAGGAGAGGACAGGTGAACGCCTGTTCGGGGCCGTCATCATGCTTGCCGGTGTTTTCCTGATCGGGTTTTCCTCATAAAAATTATGAATATAGTGCAAATTACCTGTAACCTTTGAGCAATCCAATCGTTTAACAGGTAAAATCAAGAATCCATCAAGTTTGAAATCTATTATTAAAAGCAGTAAAATATCTTCCTATAACAGGTGACAGCTGGGGATTGATTTTTCAGGATTACAACTTTCACCCCGCCGGTGTGTAAACAAGGCGGACGTTAAAAGGAGGTGCGACATGAAAAGATTTTTTTATTTTATTATAACAACAGTTTTCCTTTGCACAGCCCTGCTACCGATCAATGCAAAGGCGGAGACAAAGGCTGAGTTATACCTGGGTGAAAAGGAGATGTGCCTTGAAACGGTCAGGATCAAGGAGACCAGGATACTGGATAATCAGACCATACTGTTTGAAATGAGAGGCGGCAATTATTATTTAAACAGGCTGCCGGTGGTATGCCCCGGTCTCAAGATCGCCGGGGGATTCAGCTACAGCACCTCTATCGCAAAGCTGTGCAAACAGGACAGCATAAAGTTAATCTCTCGCGGCTCCGAACCTACAAGCACAACGCTGCTGGGAGAGTTTGTACAGTTTAAGGGAGAAGGAACAATAGATAAGGTTGAAAGGCTTCTTACCGACGGGCTGCTGAAGGAGCTTGTTGCGGAGGGCGCATTTCAAGAGGCCTTTTCTCAAAAGAATTGACATGTTAAATCCCCCTGCGCCTGAGACCGCCAGGCATGGGGCACGCTTTCCTTGGGAAGCTCCTTATAAGATTTGGTCGTATGTTCGAATCACCGGACACGGCTGAATAGTCCTACGGGGTGAAAACAATCCGGCCTACCCCCCCTCCTTGGCCGTATTCACCCCATAGGCCTTTATTTTATAAACTCATACACAATTTAAATATCCATGTTGCAAACAATAGGAACAGAATAAAAAGCATCACAAACCTTCGGAAGGATTTTTTTACAGGAATTATAAACTCTTTCCCGGTTATCAATTCAGCAGCAGATCTCACCAGGACGGCAAACAACCCCAGGATAAGGAGACCCCCGAGGGGATGATAACTGACCGAATCAACGATATCAAGCGATAGGATCGAATATACCGAACGGGACATGCCGCAGGTGGGACAGTCATAGCCTGTCAGGTCTTTAAACCGGCATGTCATCAACTCCGATTCGAAGGGATTATAAAGTCTCGCTGCAATTAATAAAGCAAAGATCAGAACAACTCCGGCCCAGCGGATAATAACCTTATCTCTTGACAGGGGAACAAAAGATATGCTTTTCATTATACAACCCGTCCTACACAATCGGATTGACGTTTTCATCTGCTGAAACGCCGGCATCATCTGCAGCAACCGGAAATATCCTGTATTCATCTCCGAATTGTTCGAGATATTCCAGGCTGAGCGCCCGGAAAGTAACAGATACAGGAAGCATCAAAACGGAACCTATGTATGGGATTGATATTAAAATAAATCCGCAGCAGCATGTCAGCAGTCCTGCAACGACCACACAGATCACAACGACAATATACAGGCATATTATGTAAAGCCCATACAGAATAAAATGCATCGGGTGTTTTTCGAGCAGTTCCAGGAATTTCAGCCATGACTTGTTGGCCGTAAAACCTGTCTTATACATAATAGGGACAACAAAATTGTCAAGAAACAGCCAGATATAAAATGCCACAAACAACAGCAGGAAACCGATAAACGCGATCCACAGTATTGATAAAAGATTAGAAAAAAGATTTACGCCCTCAAGATAATTTTTATAGGCCAATAAAAAGGCGGTGATTGTGGTTCCGGAGAAAACCAGAAACGTGATGATCATAAACGCCAGGCGCCAGAGAAATAAAGAGTCTCCCCGGGTTTTAAACTCGCGCCATGGTTTCTCAATAAGAGAACGGTTGTGGACAACATTATCAAGAAACATAAACATGCCCCTTGAACTGAGCCATATCAATAAAACAACAATCACAAGCGCTATAAAAATCCCGGCTATAATAAGCGCGGCCCATAATGGATGAGCTGAAATCCATTCCATGATACCGCTGGGGAGCCTGAAAAATGCGTCCCATTCAAAATCTTTATCCTTGATATTATAATTGCCCCCGCCTCCGGCGCCCCCGGGCGAATTCATAAGTGATGCAAGAAACGCGGTAAACCCGAGTGCAAACCATTTGCCGAGATCAAAAGGCCTGAAAAGGATTATTTTCATCCTTTCGAATGCGCGCGATAATGGATTGATATACTGAATTGCCATATTTCCCCCTTAAGTTTGCATGAAGATTGATTAACGGTTATATAATCGATAAAAACCTGAAAGATCCAAATGCCCTAAGCCCAGGCTTTTGCTTATTGAGAAAATTCCTTCCAGGTCAGATCCGTTCAGTTCGCTGACAATATAAACCATTTTATCCGGGTTAAACAGGCTGTACTGTCTTTGCTCCAATATCGCTTCCGCAATCAGCCATGGGGCAGACTGTTCCTTTTCATTTTCCGGATCAATAAGGGCAGGAAATTTTCTGATGATGTCCGATACAAGTTGAGCCTGTTCAGAACTAACAGGCAGGAAGTATGCCTGCAGGGGTGTTATTTTTTTTGAAAGAATGTCCGGACGTTTAGAGTCTGTTGTAATCTCATCATAGACAAACCTGTGTGAAAACATCCTGCCCTTTGAGAACAATTCTTCCACCTTTTCCCATATCTGATCAATCAGGTGTGACTGAGGGTCCCTGAATATTTCTACCAGGGAGCTTGTATCGATAAAATATATATTTCCGTTTATGTTGTCTTCCGCCATCAAGCTGTCAGTAGTTCAATAAGTGGTTTATCTTCAGTCCCAGGATATCGGAGGCCAATCCGTATGAGATCCTGTTATTTGCCGCCGCGCCTGCTACCGAGTCAAAAAGGTGCTGGCCCCTGGAATTGACCGCCTTTTCAATATTGGTGGTCCTCCCGAAACCCTTTGCCGGCGCTATTATCCTGTCCTCTGTCTCTGAAAGCAGTTCCAGAAACCTCCTGTCATCAATCATGTTCAGGCCTTTCAGCCTTCTTAAATATACTTCGCTGCCGACCTTCAATCTGTTTGAGAAGGAGCGAATATCATCAGCCGAATCAAGCGGTTTTACAATCTCCCCGGGGATCAGCAGCATGCCGGCAAATGCATTACACTCAAGTTCAAGGATCTGATTGTCCTCAACCTTTTCGGGAAAACAGATGCCCGACTGTCTTTTTATCAGATGCCCCAGTTCGTGAAATAATGTAAAGATCCTTCCGGTCACTGAATGCCTGCTGTTTAAAGCAATGCAATAGGGAACATTATTGTTGAGGCTGAAACCCTGGACCTCCTGCACAGGCATTTTAAACTGGAATGTAGGTATCCCCAGGTTGTTCTCAAAGGCTGCCCTCCACATCCTATAGGCCTGAGACTGGCTTGACGCAGCAAGCTGTTGATCTATGGAAACGCCGATCCTTCCGCGAATCCACCCGGTGATCTTTTCACTGTCAATCCTTTTAGGGTCATAAAATGTTGTCCGGAGTTCCTGAATCCATGTGTATATAGCATTATAGCAGGGCGCCGGATTAAGATCATTAAGTAGTTCACAATATCTGTTCGCCCTCCTGATTGACAATGACGTCTCCGGAGAGAGCTTGGCGTTGAAATCCTTCAGGTTTCTGTTGTCTATGGGCCTTTCAGTCTTTTCAGGGACCTCGGGCAGAAAAAATACGGCGATCTGTCTTTGGAATATCTTCGCGAGGATCTTCAGTTTGCCGAAAGGGATATTATTTCCGAACCTTTCCCATAACTGGTAGGTGGGATGGTCAATTTCCAGGGTCTTTAAGATGTGCCCCATATCCATTCCCGACTCTTTCCTGGCCCAGGCAAGGACCGACGGATTAATGTTTATAACATTTTTCTGTGCCATATCGTTGGATTATACCTTATATTGTCCTGTTCCAAAAAAATTCAGATAATCATAAGTTCCCGTATAAATAATATCAGCCCCGGTAATGTCCGGTAGGGATCATTCAAAAAAATCAATGTATTTGAAATGCTCGGAAGCGCCCCTGTTATTTAAACGGTATATTCAGGACATACATGTTCTCTTCCCAGCGCCGTTCTATGTCAAAACCCAGCTTCTCGAAAAGCCTCAGCATGGGCTCATTGTCAAGGAGGACCTCCGCAGTAAAACCCAGAAGACCTCGCTGCCTGGCTATAGATGTAAGATAGAAGAGTATCTCCGTGCCCACGCTCTTTTGCTGGTAGCTGTCCCTGACGACAATAGCCACTTCAGCCGTATGCTGATCGGGATTCATAAAATACTGACCCAGGCCGACCAGGACCTCATTTCCCTTAACCCCTCCTTCTCTTGTCAATGCGGCAATGGCCATGTCCTTCTCATAATCCACAGGCAGATACTTCTGGAGCCTCTCGTGGGGCATTTCAACGCGGAAAGACATGAACCTCTTGTGCATGCTCTGCGGTGAGAGGGAATAGAAAAAGTCCTTCATCAGGCCCTCGTCGGTAATCTTTACAGGTCGAAGAAGGATCCTGAGGTTCTTATTGGTGGTGCGAAGAGTCTCCAGGTGCTCGGGATATATACCCCTCTTGCCCGGCATGAAGACCTGGTCCTGGTAGATCAGGTGCGCCTTCTTTGCCTCCTCAAGGAGCCAGGGCTGAAAATCCGGGTGTGCTATGGCGATAAGGGCCATAGCCCGCTCCCTCATGTTTCTTCCGTGTATATAGGCAATGCCGTACTCGGTAACTACATAATGGATATCCCCGCGCGTGAGTGTGACCCCTGTCCCTTCCTTGAGAAAAGGCACTATCCTCGAGACCTTCCCATCGTTCGCCGTTGAAAAGAGCGTGAGGATGGTCTTGCCCCCCTCGGCCGTGACAGCGCCCCGCATGAAATCCGCCTGCCCGCCAAGACCGCTATAGATGGTCTTGCCCAGGGATTCGGCCGTTGACTGTCCTGTCAGATCAACCTCAAGTGCGCTGTTTATCGCGGTCATGTTTTTTATCTGGGAAATAACAAAGGGATTATTCGTGTATTCTATTGTCCTGAACTCAATATTCGGGTTGTCGTCTAAGTAAGCGTAGGTCTCCCTATTGCCCATGCAGAAGGAGGCGATCGTCTTACCCTTATTGATATTCTTTCGTTTGTTTGTTATTACGCCGAGCTTCATAAGGTCGATGATGCCATCGGATAAAAATTCGGTATGCACCCCGAGGTCATGTTTGGCCCTCAGATTTGAAAGGACGGCGTTGGGGAGGCTGCCATATCCCACCTGGATGGTGTCCCCGTCCTGAACAATCCTGCTCACATATTTTCCGACCTTCTGGGCAGTCTCATCCGGGACAATATTTTCATACTCAAGGAGAGGTTCGTCATAGGGTATAATGAAATCCACATCAGAGATATGGATAAAGCCATCTCCATGCACCCTGGGCATCTGCGGGTTTACCTGGGCAATAACCAGTGAAGTTGTATCTATTGCCGCCTTGACAATATCCACGCTCACGCCGAGACTCATGTTGCCGTGTGCATCAGGGGGCGATGTCTGTATCAGCGCCACATCAATTCCTATGGCCCGGCTGCGAAAAAGCCCCGGCACCTGTGACAGGAATACGGGCGAATAGTCCGCCGCGCCTTTATTGATTGCTTCTCTTGTATTTGAGGCCACAAAAAACGAATTGTGACGGAAGTTGGCCTTAAACTTCTCTGCTGTGTATGGAGCGAGACCAAGGGTCCATACATGAAGGACCTCGGCGTCAAGCAGCGACTTCGGGTTTGATTCAACATAATTGATAAGGGCTTTGACAAGGTACTGCGGCTCGCCGCACCCTGTTCCAATAAAGATCCTGTCGCCCGCGTGGATCCTGCTGAAGACCTCATGCTCGGATACGAATTTCTCCGGGTAAGTCTTCTTCATCAACTCCGTCCCTTTTATTTCCTTTATCTCTTGCATGGGCTCCCCCTTCATAGGCCTGTTTAGGGATAAGGCAAAGGCGATACTGCTCTAAATTCGCATAGACGCTGGCGCCGTATAAATTCCTATGTGAATGTTGAGAAATTTTAGCCATCCCGGCAAAAATCCTTCGATAAACAAAATAGAGGCTCAGGGGGCATTACGGGCACGGAAAGGAATATGAAGCTCTGGGATTATATCATACAAGGATATCGACAAAACAGGCTCAGTAACAGATGCGGACGATTTTCCCCGTACAAAAACCCCCTTTTGTCCGGACTTATTAAAATGCAATGCAAACTCCCTGTCTTTCAGTTGCGTTTCAAGATATTCATCAAATGCAATGCTGCCTTTAGATAGATATGCCTTCCCGGATAAATTTTTCTTTCCAGGGGACGGCCGGTTTTCCGTGCACATCGAGTTGGACGTATTTATGCTGTAAATCTTAAGTATGACACTCATAAATGACCCTGGAATTTAATACCCACTATATAACATTTATTCTACCGAAATGTCAAAGTCTTAGCAATCTCTCCGCTGTCCGGTGCGCCCCTCCTTGTGCTTTTGCCGTTAATGATCGATTCATTCTTTTAAAGATATTTTCAGCATATTGAATTATCAAACGGTAATCCAAATTCCATACGCACAGGACGCCTTTACATTATAATACATTTTTCAGGAATCTGCCGGTATAAGATTCTCTTATCCCGGTTATATACTCCGGTGTGCCTGCTCCTACGAGGCGCCCTCCACTGTCCCCTCCCTCGGGTCCCAGGTCGATAACGTAATCGGCGGTCTTTATTACATCCATGTTGTGCTCAATAACAACAACGGTGTTGTTGAGTCCCACAAGATGGGTCAGGACCTCCAGAAGCTTTTTTACGTCATCAAAGTGCAGGCCTGTCGTGGGCTCGTCAAGTAGGTATAGCGTGCTGCCTGTGTCCCTCTTGCTCAGCTCTCTCGAGAGCTTGATCCTCTGCGCCTCCCCGCCCGAAAGCGTGGTAGCGGACTGGCCCAGCCTTATGTAGCCCAGACCGACATCGTAGAGCGTCTTCAGCTTCTTTTTTATGTTGGGGATGTTTTCAAAAAAGGCCATTGCCTGGTTGACGGTCATGTCCAGGACATCCGCAATATTAGCGCCCTTGTACCTTACCTCCAGTGTGTCCCTGTTGAATCGTCGCCCTTTACATGAATCGCAGGTGACATGGACGTCGGGAAGGAAGTGCATCTCGATCTTTATAAGACCATCTCCGTTGCAGGCCTCGCACCTGCCGCCCCTGACATTGAAACTGAACCTGCCGGCCTTGTATCCCCTCATTTTAGACTCAGGAAGCACGGCAAAAAGATCCCTTATGTAGGTGAAGACGCCTGTGTATGTGGCGGGATTTGACCTCGGCGTCCTTCCTATGGGGCTCTGGTCTATGTCTATAACCTTGTCAATATATTGAATCCCCCTTATATTTCTGACCTTTCCTACCGGGGCCTTTGACCGGTAAAGCCTCTGGCTCAGGGCCGGGAACAGGATCTCGTTGACAAGGCTGCTCTTGCCCGAACCGGATACCCCTGTAACGCATGTGAAGGTCCCGAGTGGGATCTCCACATCTATGTTCTTCAGGTTGTTGTGTTCAGCTCCCTCTATCACGATCCTTTTATTGTTCCCCGATCTCCTTGTCCCGGGCACTGGTATGCATAGCTTCCCGGAGAGATACTGTCCTGTCAGAGAATCCTTGTCCTTTAACAGTTCCTGAGGGGTGCCGTGAAACACCACCTCTCCGCCCTTTATGCCTGCCCCCGGGCCCATATCTATAATATGATCCGATGCCATTATGGTCTCGGCATCGTGCTCCACGATAAGGACGGTATTGCCCAGGTCCCTGAGGCGCTTGAGGTTCTGCAGAAGCAGCAGGTTGTCCTTCTGGTGCAGGCCTATGCTGGGTTCATCAAGGACATAGAGGACCCCTGCGAGGCCGGAGCTTATCTGAGTCGCAAGCCTTATCCTCTGGCTCTCGCCTCCTGAAAGGGTGGCGGACGAACGGTCCAGCGTCAGATAAGAGAGCCCCACGCTCTTAAGGAATCCTATGCGCTCCCTGAGTTCCTTGATTATCCTCCTTGATATCTCGACCTCCCTGGGCGCAAGTTCAAGGGAGTTGAAGAAAGCGTCGGCCTTCTCTATGGAGAGGGCCGTGATCATGTCAATGGACATGCCTCCTACCTTTACAGCGCGGCTTATGGGCTTTATCCTGGCGCCGTGGCAGGAGGGGCAATCCTTCTCGCTCATGTACATCTCAAGCTCCTCCCTTATCATCGGCGAATCCGTCTCAAGGTAGCGCCTCTCAAGGTTCGGGATAATCCCCTCAAAGGGACGGTTGTAGTAATGCCTCCTGTCATGGTGCTCAAAATAGAACTTGATCTCCTCATCCCCAGATCCGTACAGAAAGACATCCCTGGCCTTTTTTGAGAGATCCCTGAAGGGCGTGTGGATGTCTATCTCATAATGGCGGCAGATGGAGTCAAGCATCTGGGAAAAATAAACAGAGTGCCGCTTTGACCAGGGCGCAATCGCCCCCTCCCTCAGGGTCAGGGACGGATCAGGAACGATCAGGTCCGGATCAAAATATCTTTTCACACCCAGCCCTCCGCATTCGGTGCAGGCCCCCTGCGGATTGTTGAAGGAGAACATCTGGGGTGTAAGCTCGGGCATGCTGATCCCGCACTTCTTACAGGCTGCCTTCTGGCTGAAAAAGAGCTCATCCGAGCCTATGATGTCTATGACCGCGTAACCGCCGGAGAGATTTAGCGTGAGTTCCATGGAGTCTGTAAGACGCCGTCTTATGTCGCTGCCTATTACCAGCCGGTCAACTATGGCGCTTATGTTGTGCTTCCTGTTCTTGTCCAGGGAGATCTTTTCCTCAAGTAGCCTCACCTCCCCGTCAATTTTTACCCTCGTGAACCCGTCCCTGCGCAGCCTGTCGAGGAGCTGGCCGTGCTCTCCCTTCCTGCCTTCCACAACAGGTGCGAGGATCTGGATCTTTGTATCCTTCTCAAGCTCCATTATCCTGTCAACGATCTGCTGCGTTGTCTGGGGTGCTATCTCCATGCCGCACTGTGGGCAATGGGGATGTCCGACGCGCGCGAAGAGGAGTCTGAGATAGTCGTATATCTCCGTCACCGTGCCCAGGGTGGACCTGGGATTCTTGCTTGAGACACGCTGCTCTATGGCTATGGCAGGTGAGAGACCGTCAATATAGTCAACATCGGGCTTGTCCATCTGCTCAAGGAACTGGCGGGCATAGGCTGAAAGGGACTCCACATATCTCCTCTGTCCCTCTGCATATATGGTATCAAAGGCAAGGGATGATTTGCCTGATCCTGATAGTCCGGTGATTACAACCATCCTGTCCCTCGGGATATCAAGGGATATGTTCTTGAGGTTGTGTACCCGAGCGCCTCTAATTTTTATTGTGTCTGTTGCCATGAAATGAGTCCTTAAACATCCTGAGCTCAGGGAAGACCCCTGGTGGTTTTCTAATTATGAGAATGTAATAAATGGCGCAAGGCTCAGGGCGCAAGGATCAAGGAATAATTTGAAATTTCAAATTTGAGATTTGAAATCTTTTAACCTTGTGCCTTGCGCCCTGCGCCTTGTGCCTCTTCATCATCCGTCCCATTCCTTTTCCTTGCGCCCTGCGCCCTACGCCTCTTCATCATCCGTCCTCCGGCCTTTCCCCTGTTAACGGCAATCTCCGCCGCCATCCTTATTGCGGCCTTCAGGCTTGCAGGATCCGCCACGCCCTTACCCGCAATGTCATAGGCTGTCCCGTGATCCACTGACGTCCTTATTATAGGAAGACCGAGGGTGATATTGACCCCGTCGGAGAAGTGGAGCATCTTCAGTGGTATCAGGCCCTGATCATGGTACATATTCACAACCGCGTCAAATCCCCCGGAGGCCGCCTTAAAATACAGGCTGTCCGCAGGCAAGGGGCCCTGAACATTTATACCTTCCTTTTCTGCCTCCCGCACAGCGGGGATTATTATCTCTTCCTCCTCTGTCCCGAACATCCCTGATTCACCCGCATGGGGGTTAAGGGCCGCCACCGCTATCCTGGGTTCTTTAATGCCGAAATCATCCTTCAACGCCCTTTGAGTGATCCTTATGGTGCGAAGAATATTCTCTTTATTGATCTTATAGGGGACGTCTTTGAGGGCGCAGTGGATCGTAACCAGGGTCACGCGCAGCCTTTCGCCCGCCAGCATCAT
>JAFGIC010000042.1 GCA_016929815.1 Deltaproteobacteria bacterium | reverse complement strand
TCCCCAGCAAAGAAAAAATTATGACAGGATACTCCGTTTTTCAAAAGGGAAAGCTTTTGATCAGTATGTGAATGACAAATCCTTTTCAAGAAAAATTGAAAAAGCATCAGGAGTATTAAAAGAGATCTTGGATGATGTCAAGGGACTCTATCATCTTTTCAAGGATGCAATTAGCGGCAAATTCAAAATACAGCCGGTTAATCTGGGTATAATAGGTGGCGGATTGCTATACTTTATTATACCAACGGACCTTATACCGGATTTTATACCAATGATTGGTTTTCTTGATGATGCTACGGTATTAACAACTATAATCAAAGCTCTTCAAGGAGAGATAGCAAAATACAGGAAATGGAAAGATTCTAATTAAACTCATCAAACTTATTGACCGATAAGATAATATTCCTTACTTATTGAGCAGTATGAACAGGTCATCCCATGAGGAAATTGTCGGGACCTCAAAACCCGGCTTGTCAAGGGCGCTCCTGAGGATACCGGGCACCATTGGTATGCCGTTGTCGCGGACAATGGTTGACCATATGGGTTGAAGCCCTGCCGCATGAGCCCCGTGAATATCAGGAGCAGGATCATCGCCGATATAAAGTATCTGGTTTTTATAGGTTCCAAGCTGTTCTATAAGCTTTTGAAATACCGACGGGTGTGGCTTGCGAAAACCTAATTCACCGGATATCAGAATCGTTTTAAAGTAAGGTATGAGTCCGGTACGTTTAAGGATCTCCCGAGCCGCCGGGCCATGGGTAAAATTGGAAAGCAATCCAAGCGAATAACGGCTTTTTAAAGTTTCTAGCATCTCCTCCGTTCCTGGTATGATCCGGCAATAATCATAAAAAGCTGAAAAATAATTCTCGACCGCTTTCCCAATCCTTATATCGTCAGGAGAAACCGGATCGCCTCCGTTCTCGAGGGCGGCGCTGATCCATATGCTGTTATGTGTTTCCCTTCCATCTTCCCTGGCGCGTTCGACAAACCTGAAAGATACCTCGCGGTAATTTTTTTTAAAGGACTCTTCTTCGATTAAAAATCCGCTCTGTCTTAGGCTGTCTATTAGTCTATCCATTGCATTGGAAAGGGTTTGGGGCTCTATGGTGATCAGTGTGTTGAAAAGGTCAAATCCTATCGCGGTTATATTTTCCATATCAGTATTAGCCAGGTATTAACGTTATCCGATTTTAGGGCCGGCCATAGTAACCTTTTCCGGTGTTTGGGCCTCAAATTGCTTGAAGTTTTCATGAAACAGAATAGCGAGCTTTTCAGCCTGCTTATCATAATCAGAAGGATTAGGCCATGTGTTTCTGGGCTTTAAAATTTCAGTCGGAACCCCGGGTGCGGAATCAGGTACCTGGAATCCGAAGAATGGATCTGTTTCCATCTCGACATCATTTAAGGAATTATCGAGAGCGGCATTTAGTAATGCACGAGTATATTTAATCTTCATTCGTGATCCGATACCAAAAGGGCCTCCGGTCCAACCTGTATTAACCAACCAGCACGAGACCTTGTGTTTTTTAACCTTATTTGCCAATAGCTGGGCGTATACGGAAGGGTGGCGCATCATGAAAGGAGCTCCGAAGCATGCGCTGAATGTGGCCGTAGGTTCTGTTACCCCTTTTTCAGTACCGGCGACCTTTGCAGTGTACCCGCTGATGAAATGATACATTGCCTGATCTGGCGTTAGCCGTGCAATGGGAGGAAGCACTCCAAAGGCATCCGCTGTTAACATAATAATATTCTGTGGGTGCCCGGCCATTCCTGACCGTACGAAGTTGGGCAGGTGTGTGAGCGGATACGAAGCACGTGTGTTTTCGGTCAGACTGTCATCATCCAAGTTTATATGACGTGTTGCAGAATTGATAGTGACATTTTCCAGGATTGTCCCAAAACGGCGGGTGCATTCATAAATTTCCGGTTCAGCCTCCTGTGAAAGGCGAATAACCTTAGCGTAACAACCACCTTCAAAATTAAATATTCCATTGTCGGACCATCCATGTTCGTCGTCACCGATGAGCAATCTGTTCGGATCAGCGGAAAGCGTTGTCTTCCCTGTCCCTGAAAGGCCAAAAAAGATAGCTACATCATCGGGGTCATTTTTGTTAACATTTGCGGAACAATGCATAGAAAGGACATCCCTGCTCGGCAACAAAAAGTTGAGAGCGGAAAAAATTGATTTTTTAATCTCGCCTGCATAAGAAGTCCCTCCGATGAGAATGAGTTTTTTGCCCACATTTATGGCAACAAAAGTTCCGCTGCGGGTACCGTCTTCGTCCGGGTCGGCGTTGAACTTGGGACAGTGAAGTATTGTAAAATCGGGTTTGAAGTCCCGGATGACATCCGGGTCGTTGGACTTTTGAATAAACATGTTTCTGGCAAATAGATTATGCCACGCATGTTCATTTATTACCCTGACGGACTGCCGGTATTTAACTTCCGCTCCTACGTAAGAGTCCTGAATAAAAACCGTTTTTCCCCTCAGATAGGATGTCATACGTTTAAGAAGCGTATCAAATTTTTTTTCTGGATATTTTATATTTACCTTGCCCCACCATATATCATTCGTAGTTTCCGGTTCATCAACGATATATTTATCCTTTGCGGCACGACCCGTATGCTGTCCCATGCTAACAACCAGTGGCCCCAGATGAGCTATTTGACCTTCATATCGTCTTATGGCATGTTCATATAAACCGGGAGTTGAAAGGTTCCAATGCACCTCCAAGAGGTGATGCAGACCCACTTTATCCAACCCATATTCAGGTGTTAATTCACGAATTTCCATGATACCCCTCCTTGAATGCCGTTTTGATAAATGTTATCGAAATGAGGATGTATGATAGTAATCTACAATGTAATTATCTGATTATTGAGGTTACATTGTGCTGGAATAATTAACTATTATATATCAAATAAGGGATCGTTTCAAGCCGGATAGTCTTACAGAGGTTATATTTGTAATGTAAGAATATTTTATATATAATTGAAAAAGATTCTGTTTTGTTGAGAATGGTAGTTGTCTTTAAATATTTCATATTAAGGCATAAAAAAGGTCTTGCCGCAACTAACTATTGCAGTATGAGAGATTCTCGCTGCTACTATATCATGACAATACCCGGATTAATAAGGAGGTACACCTAATGGCAGAAAACTATGGTTATATGGGGAAAATTTTATTTATTGATCTTGAAAAAAGAAATATTCAGGAAGAGGAGCTTTCAGGGGATCTTGTTAGGGATTATATCGGCGGTTACGGCATTGGCGTGCGGTTCATTATGGAGCGCATGAAGGCCGGAGCTGATCCGTTCGGTCCGGAAAATATCCTTGGGATCGGTACAGGTCCTTTTACTCATACCGGAGTATCTTCGACATGCCGTTTTACCACTATGGGGAAGTCGCCGCTGACAGGGTACTGGGGAGATGCCAACAGTGGAG
>JAFGIC010000333.1 GCA_016929815.1 Deltaproteobacteria bacterium | reverse complement strand
GGCTTTGAAGATTACCCCCTTACAGACGGCGGGGCAAATGTAAACAACATGTACAATGTTGATCCTTCTAAGGCCTTTGATCCCCTGGTTACGGCTATGGCAAGCCAGACGCTTGTACAGGTGCGAAAGGCATAAATCCGAATGAGCAGGCAGATCTTGGGTTAATCTAAGTCTATACGAAGTGAAAGGAGAGTTTGCAATGTCCGATGAATATGGATTTTCTTATGTAAAAGAAAACTGCATCCAGTGCCACGCATGTGAGGTTGCATGTAAGAGCTGGAGAGGTGTTGAAACAGGAATAAGATACAGGCGCGTTGATAACATCTGGCAGGGAGCTTATCCTGATGTCAAGTGCATTACTGCGTCTGTTGCATGCATGCACTGCATTGACCCGGCGTGCATTAGCGTATGCCCGGAGGGAGCTATATCCAAACGCGAAGAGGATGGAATTGTCGTCGTGGACAGGGAAAAGTGCATAGGCTGCGGTGCATGTCTGGAGGCATGTCCCTTTGGAGTTCCTGTGTTCGGTTCGGACGGAAAGATGCAGAAGTGTGATATGTGCATAAATGAGATAGATTATATGACAGAGAAACCTCCCTGTGTCGCTACATGCCCGACCGGCGCCCTTGGATTCGGGAAGATGGACCTTAAGGAAAAGAAGGCCATGGAAGAGAGTTTAAGGCAGCTGATAAAAAAATGAAAGAACAGACTAAAAGGGCAGAGATGTATTACGCAGAGCCGGTGTATCGTCCGCCAAGCGAGGCATATTCGCTCCTGGTACAGGCTACTGTCGGGTGTTCATGTGCAGCGGCGGGCAGGTGTTATTTCTGCAATTCAACGGTGTTTCAAAGGGAGATCCCGGAAAAGAAGTTCAGGATCAGACCTACCAGCGAGATCCTTGAAGATATCGAGATCGGCGGGAGACAATATAGGGGTGTGGATAAAATTTTTCTGCTCGACTCAAACGCGATGATTATAAAGGCCCCTGAACTGCTTAAGATAGTTAGGAAGTGCTATGAAACGTTTCCAAGGCTCAAACAGGTTGCATGCTACGCCTGCTGCGAGGACATTCTCAGAAAGTCGGATGACGAACTCCTCGAACTCCGTAAGGCGGGCCTTAACCTCGTCTTTATCGGGCTGGAAAGCGGGGACCAGGAGGTCCTGGAACTTATAAATAAAGGTGTAACCGTTGAAGACCAGATTGAAAGCGTAGTTAAGGCAAACAGGGCCGGGATACAGACTTCTGTTACTGTTATACTGGGACTTGGAGGTAAAAGGCTGTCCCATCAGCATGCCGTAAATACAGGCAAGGCCGCCACCCTCATGAATCCTTCCTTTTTCGCAGCCCTTACGCTTATGGTTGTCCCAGGAACCGTCCTTGAAGACATGATAAAGAGGGGGGAATTCGAACTTATAACCGATCCGCTTGACATACTGAAGGAGGTTGAGCTGATGATCGACAATATTGAGGCGCCGGGTCCTGTTGTTTTTCGGACAAACCATGCGTCCAACTATCTCCCACTAAAGGGGACCCTGCCTGCGGACAAGGAAAGGCTTCTTACGACCATAAGACGCGCTGTCGGCAACCCCGCGATTCTCAGGACGGAGTATATGAGGGGGCTGTGATTTGTAGTACAATAATAAAAATACTTTATATTTTGGATAATATGCAGTCGGACGACTGCGGGCGCGCACTGGCCGGCATAATAAACGGATTATCAAGAGAAAGATATGAAATCTATCTGGCCTGCCGTCAGGACAGTTATTTTTATAATTCGATTAATGGTGACGTTCAACATATACCCCTGGATTTTTCAAAAAGTTTAAGCCCAGGACCGGTATTCAAACTTGCAGGAATCATTAGAAGGAACAGGATACGGGTTATCCATTCATGCGGTATAAGGGCTGATCTTCATGGCAGGCTGGCCAGTTTGATCTCCCGGAGGGCAGTGTATGTCTCCACAATAACTCTGACAAAGCAAGAACCCGGAACCGACAGATCTCAGAAAATTAGGCCGTGGTTTCTTACACGTTTCCCCGGTATTTTTGTTGACAGGTTTATCTCGTCTTCCGACCTGGTCAGGAAATACGCAATCGATAATATCGGCATCAGGCCCGACAGGGTGATCAGGATCTACAGCGGTGTTGACACCGAAAAATTCAGTCCTTCTTTAGATGCCCGTAAGCGTATAAGGGCGGAACTTAACATAACCGATGACACCATACTGATAGGCGCTGTGGGAAGTCTCGTATGGCAGAAGGGATTTGAGTTCATAATAAAATGCATGCCGATATTTACCGAGGCTAATCCGGATGTAAAGGTGCTGATAGCAGGGGAGGGACCATTCAGGGAACATATAATTATGCACAGCCATATGAATGGAATGGAGGATCGCTTAATATTAACTGGCTTCAGAGAAGATATGGAGGATATCCTGTCAGCAGTTGACATACTTGTGATCCCTTCTCTTATGGACGAATTTCCGATGATAGCGCTGGAAGGCATGTCAATGGCCAAGCCAATTGTCGGGACCCGTGTTGAAGGGATTAAGGAACTGATTACGGATAGTGAGACAGGGCTTCTTGTGCTCTCCTGGAACGCCGATGCCCTGGGAAAGGCAATAAGCCGCCTGATTAAAGACAGAGGGCTGGCCGAACGCCTGGGAAAAAATGCCAGGGAAAGGGTTGAAGAGGAATTTTCAGTAGAGAAGATGGTTGTTGAGACCGAAAGGCTTTATCAATCGCTCTGTGAAGAAAAGGGATTGACAGGGCATGAATAAAGGCCCAGCCATTGGGAGGAGGGGCCTTTATTTGTTGTAAAATTCAGATATTATGATCTACGACTTTTCTTTTGCAGAAAGTTCCCGCAATATCCCTGCATTGGTCTGGTTACGTTTGAGATCCGCCTTCTGATTGGCCTTGTTAGGCTTATCCTTCCACTTGCGAATGGCCTTTGTTCTTTTTTTAAGTGATGTCATATTGTTATATCCTTTCATTAATCCTTTATTTGTAATGTCCGGTTGGTTTTTCCAAAGGATCGTCTGATAGCCGGCCTTTCCGGAGCAGATATTTTAAGGTTTCCATCTTAATAGCCAAATATTGGCGCTTAGTCAATGATAATTATAACTTTTTTATGACAAATCAGAAAAAGCTGTCATAATAAATTTTCTGTAAATTTTTATATGAGTATATTAGAGCTTACGGAAAGTATCTGGTATAATAAAATTAGAATATATTACATGGCATTGTTATTTAAGGCCTATTTTTTGCATATTAATCTGCCGGGAGATTTAAGTTACTTTTTCCCGTGCGGGGGAGCTTGAAATGAAAAAAATATTTTTTGTGATTTCTCTTATGTTACTGCTTGTTGATTCAACAGGGTTCTCTAAAGATGCGCCTGCGCCTGAGATCTCATTTGAAGAGAAGACATTTGACGCAGGAGAGATAAAAAGCGGCGACTACCTTGAGCACACATTCAAGTTCTATAATAAGGGAAACGCCAACCTCGAGATATCAGATGTAAAAACCGGCTGAGGGTGTGCCGTGGTCCGTTTTGACAGGATCATCCTCCCGGGCGGGGAGGGCAGGATAGAGATAAAGGTTAACATCAAAGGAAAAACCGGCTTAATACAAAAGAGTATAGGGATTTACAATAATGATGTCAGTAACAACCCGGAAACACTGACGGTTAAGGCAATAATAAAGGACTCTATAAATGTTTCATCAAAGTCATTGAGTTTCAGGGGAGAAGAGGGAACGGTTCTTACTAAATCGATTGACATTATTGCGCAGGAAGATAAACCTTTAAGCATAAAGCCGGGCAATTTCAGCCTGCAGGATAAAATGACCTACAGGATAGAAGAGACGGAAAAGGGAAAGGTCTTTAAAATTGTATTTACAAATTTGCCGCAGCCTGCAGGACGCATGAGAGGATCCCTGAAACTGATGACCAATTATGATGACAAACCGGAGATTACAATCACTTTAACAGGCAACTTTACAGAAAAAACGAAAGATAATGAAAAATAACGATGAAGGCATAGTTGAGATCTTTACAGATGGTGCATGCAGCGGTAATCCAGGACCTGGCGGCTACGGGGCAATTCTTAAATACGGATCCGTGATCAAAGAGATCTCAGGTTGTGAAAAAAATACTACCAATAACCGGATGGAATTGATGTCCGTGATCGAGGCTATAAGGCAACTTAAAAAACCATGCAGGGTAAGGGTGACATCGGATTCGTCCTATGTGGTTAAAGGGATGAAGGAATGGATGCCCGGTTGGATAAAAAGAAACTGGATTAACTCAAAGAAGGAGCCTGTTATGAACAGGGACCTGTGGGAGTCGCTTCTTGCCTTAAGCGTCCCCCATGAAATCGAATGGATATGGATTAAAGGGCACAACGGTCACAGGGAAAATGAGCGCTGTGATGAACTGGCAAGGAAAGCTATAAAGAAATGTAGTTAAAATTTGATGAATAAATTAAAATTATCTCTAATATTATATACTTGACTAAAAAGAATAACTATGCTATTTTCCTAAATAATTGGTTAAAATACTTTTCTATATTTTTTAAAGATAAGGGAATGTTGTTTTTTAATCATTAAAATTAAGAGGTGAAAAATGAAGTGTCCCAAATGCGGCTATATCAGTTTTGATTATAATCAGCTATGCCCCAAGTGCAGTAAGAACATCAGCGCTGAACTGGAAAAGTTTAATCTTCCCACTTTCAGACCTGATCCCCCAGCATTGCTGGGATTTCTTATAGGTGAGGCAAATGAGTCCAATGTTAATCTTCGTGTCCCTACAGGTTCTCATATCGCAACGGGAACCGGGGATAGAACGGGGTTGACTGATTCCATAGCCCTGGATCAGGATACTGTTGATGTTGAAGATCAGGATCTTGATGTCACATTTCCCCCGGAAGAGACGGAAGAAGATTTATTTGAACATGAATTTCAGACCGGCGCCGATAAAATCCTCTCTGATGCGGATTTTCATCTTGAAAAAAAGGTGGGAGACGAAGATCTCATATCCGGAGAGGATGATCTTTCATTAAATCTGGGAGATTTTTCTCTTGAAGAGCCGGAGGAAGAACTTCATGAACTGATGGATGAAGGGGCCGAACAGGGAATTGTACCTGATGACGTTTCCCTGAAATCGGCGGAATCCCCTTCTGCTGAAACCGGGCTTGATGAAATAGAATCTGAAATTGAACTTGATCTTGACGACCTGAAGGTCGATGACATGGGTGATCTTGAGATAAACACAGACGTGGAGGCCTCTCTAATGGAACTGGGCAGCACGCTTGTTGAATCCGAAGAGGAAGCGCCGGAATCCAAGATTGAACTATCCGATGAGGAACAATTACCTGATATTTCGGAACTCATTCTCGAAGAGGCAAAGGCAGGCACTAATGAACAGATCATGATCGCTGATGAATTGACACCCGAAGGTTCAGGCTCACCCGAAGAAGGCGAGTTGGTACTGGATGAGATTGATCTTGAAGATTTTGATCTTGGAGAAGAAGAATTACTGGGTGCGGAGGAAGAGAGTCCATCTGACGCGGAAAAGACCATTCTCCTTGAAGACCTGGACATTAACGATTCCGGTGAACTTGAGAAATCATTTGACTTCAGTCAAATGTCTATTGACAAGGGGAGCGCTGAAGACATATCAGAAGAGGATTCTAAGGATTCTCTGGCAGACACCGAAGGTCTTGAAGATGAACTGGAAGCGATGGAGTTGGACGTGGACGAATATCAGAAAAAAGGCGATTCCGGTGACTTTAACCTGGATCTCGAAGACATGGATATAGACCTTGACCTTAATGAACCGAAAAAATGATTATAATGCAATTTTCATCTTGACCGCGATGCGCTGAAGGGTTATAAAACGCTTTATCCGTGCCGAGATAGCTCAGTCGGTAGAGCAGAGGACTGAAAATCCTCGTGTCCACAGTTCGATTCTGTGTCTCGGCATTTTAAAAAGATCGTATATATAAAGGGTTAGCCGTATTAAGGCTAACCCTTTTTTTAATACTCACAGTACTCATTGGGGTCATTGCGGATATCGTCAAAATTGAAGGTAGCGAAATCCTGAGTAATGTACTGATTTCCGTCGTCACAGTGTACGATACCAATGCCGACATGGGTGAAATCACGATTCAGGATGTTTCTACGATGATTATACTCACACTCTTCCTCTTTCATGAAAGAATCCTCAATGTCGTTGAGGTCGTAAGCGATGTCGTTTCCCATTGCTACATTCTCGCCTGCTGTAACGAATTCAATACCAGCGTCTGCCATACGGTCGAATGGGTTCTTTCCATCCATCACATGCGCCAATTCGCGTTGATCGCACATATTTTGTGAGTGGGCTAGAGCGACAGCTGCAAGTTCTTCGCTCCATTTAATTGCCGGAGCACAATCGCTTTCGTCCGGGAAAGTCTTGCGATCTATATTTATACGCATTGCCATGGAACAAGCCTCATCCGAATCATCGCATCCGGGATTTAAATCATAATCTATACCGCATTCGTTGATGAGATCATTATCAGCATTATTTTCTACTTCTTCACTTACTTCACTTTCTTCGTCACGTCCACCATCACCACCACCTGAAGCGACGATAAAGATAATTCCCATTGCGATTACAAAAAATATAAAGAAGAGATGGAAGTACTTGATAAGATTTATAAATTTTTTATTTGAAGAAAGATAATATCTCATGACGCAATCTTTTAAGTATATTTTGGTTTATTCAAATTGGAATACCTATTTAATAAAGAATCAATACAAAGTCCACTATATATATTGTAGATTTTCAGACTCTACATTTGAACAGGAGTAATAATTTTTAGAATACGTTGACAGGAAGAAAAGATTATCAGAATAAATGAG
>JAFGIC010000332.1 GCA_016929815.1 Deltaproteobacteria bacterium | reverse complement strand
CCGCGGTGGATGCGGGCTGGAGACCCCACGGGGATCAGGTGGGTCAGACGGGAAAGATCGTTTCCCCTACCCTTTATATTGCATGCGGGATCTCAGGGGCCATCCAGCACCTGGCAGGCATGGCAACATCAAAGGTTATTGTGGCCATAAACAAAGATTCGGAGGCCCCGATCTTTCAAAAGGCCGATTACGGCATAGTGGATGACCTCTTCAAGGTTGTCCCGGCCCTTAAAGAAGAGCTGAAAAAGGTAATGTAATCTTTCGATAAACAGAGAGGCCGTCGTTTGACGGCCTCCTGCCATATAATTAGTATTCTGTTAACTTTTAAATGATCCGTCCAATTAAAGTGGCTCTATCTCTTCCTGGAACTTTTCAAAGGCAACTGCTCTGACCTTTTTATCCATAAAAAATGTTTCTTTTCCTGCATGTATAATATCAAGGCGATTAAGTTTGAGGGCAGTCAGCGCTGTTCTGATTGAAGGAGATATCTTTGGGGAGCTTGTCCTCTTGATCTCAAAACCAAGCCTCTTCCTTCCTCTTATTACAAGCAGGTCCAATTCAGCCCCTGCATAAGTTGCCCAGTAAAAGCATTCCTCTGGATATGCCCCTAACCTGCGGATTACTTGATTGATTACAAATCCCTCCCAGGAAGCCCCCATCTTCGGGTGCACTTCGAGGTCTTTCAAATTAATGAGATTAAGAAGACTATGAAGCAGTCCTGAATCTGCAATATAAATCTTCGGAGCCTTGACTTGCCGTTTTGAGATGTTTTCATGCCAGGGGAGTAATTGCTTTATTACAAGCGCGGAGGTCAGGAGATCGAGATAGTGTCGGATAGTAGTATCAGCGACCCCAAAGGATCGTGAGAATTCCGAGGAATTCCATGTTTGTCCGTGATAATGAGCAAGCATGTGCCAGAACCGGTTAAGAGTGGCGGCACGGATATTGATCCCAAGCTGGGGCATATCCCGTTCAAGAAAAGTCTTAATAAAGGACCGCCTCCATCTATGGCTCTCAACATTTGAGACGGCAAGATAGGAACGGGGGAATCCTCCTCGAAGCCATAATGTTTTATAATCTTTCAGGTCAATCTCATCCAGCAAAAACCCGTTAAGTTGATGATATATTATCCGTCCGGCAAGGCTTTCTGAGCTCTGCATCAACAAGGCAGGAGACGCACTGCCCAAGATAAGAAAACGGCTGTTCTTCCCAGGCCGGTCAACAAGGACGCGAAGCGCCGGGAAAAGATCCGGATGCCTCTGTACTTCGTCAATTACAACCAGACCCTTAAGGTCCTTTAGTGCCAACATGGGATCATTGAGTCTTGAGAAATCCTCGGTGTTTTCCAGGTCGAAATAGTGCACCTGCATCTTTGTGTGATCGGCAAAGTCACGGGCCAGGGTTGTTTTTCCAACTTGGCGAGCGCCAATAATGCCGACTACGGGATATTGTTGAAGCAATTCATGCAATGATTCAATTTCTTTTTCCCTTTTTATCATGCGAAAAAGTCTACCTTGAAAATTCAGCGACGTCAACCGAAATTTCAAGGTAGTTTAAAACTAATATTATTGCCATCCAAGAGAAGTCATAAAGAGATGCTGAATTTGATAAAAATCGGGTTTTTCTTCAAGGTTGTCCCGGCCCTTAAAGAAGAGCTTAAGAAGGTAATGTAATCTTTCGATAAAGAGAGAGGCCGTCCTTTGACGTCCTCTCTCTTTACATCATCAGTATTCTTCATCTGAAAAAGATGGTCTCCACAAGTTAAACCGACAGTGTTAAAACCGCCAAGACCCCGCCATGGTGGATCTCACCGGCACGGGCGGTCAAAAATATGATTGGGATCGGACATGTCTTGCGGATTTCCTTACATAGCTCAAATCCGTTTATGTCCGGCAGGCCGATATCGAGAATGATCAGATCAATCGGTTCACTGGCAAGGTGCGCCATAACAGGACCTCCGGAATTGAAACAAACGGTTTCAAAACCTTCCGTGCTCAGAGAATACCGGATCGTGTCGGCAATGGCAGGTTCATCCTCGACAATCATGATCTTCTGTCCGGACATAAATGCAGCAAACCTCCTTATTATGTTAGGCAGGATGCGCCAGCATAGCATATGTGCAATATCTTCCGCAATCACCTGCCGCAGCATGGGAATACGATTCTAGTGCTAAATTTCAAAAATAAGCGATACTAAAATGCCGTCACCCCTGCGAAGGCCGGGGTCCATAAGCGATTAAAAACTTTGGATTCAGGCTTTCGCCGGAATCGCGGGTTTTATGGCGGGCTCCATTTCCCGAATCAAAAAAACCTATAATCAATTAATCCTCCTGTTGGAATAAGAGCATGATATTTGTATCAGCAAATCTTAATACAGACTGATGGAATTTATAATTTTGGTTACCTCCGGATCAAGTGTATCAGATAATGCGGCAGGATACCAAAATGATATCTCTATTAATTTGCCGTCATGAATGGCTTGTATTAAAACTACATCAAGCATGCTTCCATTGGCGTCCTTTTGAAAACCCAATATCCATGAAGGCTCCAGGGTGAAACCATATCTATTTATGGTTTCATATGTACAGGCCGAGTCCGCTTTCTTTTCCGATTTTTTATCGCAATCAGGGGGGATGCTGTCTGAGATCGCCGTATAGTCCCCTGTCTCGTCCCTGCCCTCATATTCCACACACTTAAGGCATTTGACCTCATGCAGTTGGATGTTGTAGGGCGACTGCCCTAGCACAATGCCGGAGATCAGCACGAGTTGCCAGTCCGGATCCTTTATCTGGAATTGTTCAAGCGGTATCGCACGAGCGGCTATCCCCGGGTAGAAATCGATGTTTTTGTATTTAATGGCCTCCCTTACCCAGCGTCGCACTATCAACTGGCCCGAATCCGTCTTCTGTTCAACGGTCTTGAATGTCCAGGCCTTCGGCAAGTCCATTAAGACCTTCCCTTCCTCAAATCTTCCCTCATCGGAATAGGCGCCTGTAACCCAGAACAAAATGAACAGTATCATAAATAACAATCTCTTGATCTTTATAGACATGGACAGCCTCCTTATTTCGGATTTTTAAAACTCCTACCAAACCGTTATTTTATTTTCAACTGATTCATCAAGTCTTTTCCGGATTTCATCATCCTTAAGCTCCATGAAATTGATTTTTCCAAAGCTATCAACCATCAAGCGGAAATGATATCCGGGATCATTGGAGGAGAAACAAACCCCCTCTCCTTTCGTAAAAACAATAAAGATGCAAATAATAATCCATATAGTTATTTCATTTGAGGCCCCCTATCCCTGATAGATGAGACTAAGGAGCATAAAAGGTAACGAAGGTTTTTAAAAACTTATCATATGTCAAAAGCCCGCTATAGCCATATACCTTATAAACTATCTTTTCCGGTATCCCATCATAAGTCATATCTTTATAAATAATTTTTTCCAGTTCAAAACCGAACGCATTGGAAGACAGGAAGAATGCAATGAATAATGTCAATAATTTCATATCCGCTCCTTACCGCCCAGGCTTTGTTTGATATTTACCGTGAGACATTGCCGCATGTCGCTGCTGTTGTAATTTTTAACATTATCCCAACTTGTTTCCTTTAGTGTATTAGAACAGCGATAATTTTCTCAGTATCAGGTATTAAATTTGGACCAGCAGTACCATCTGGATTACGCACGCCATACCATTTTGATGGCAGTTCGAAACTCATACAAAGGCTTTCTACCAGTGCATATACAGTACCTTCTCCATAACCTATTTGGTCAACCTTGTAGAGTTTTTTAAGATCACCAAGGGTGGAACCCACTCCAATTCCTTCCTTTGTACTAAATTTTTGATCGTAAACATTAATACGACCAATAGTATATGTATGTATTAATGGGCCAGGGGGAGAAATTTCTGCAACTAATGAGGGTTTTCGAGAAGATTGAATACCTTCATAATATATTTCCATGACAGGCTCAAACATGTCTTCACGAAATAAATCCGTTAATTTAGTATTGTCATTGCCGACGATTTGATAAACTTCCTCAACTTGCATACCAATTTCAATATCTCCGGCCTTATGACATGAT
>JAFGIC010000331.1 GCA_016929815.1 Deltaproteobacteria bacterium | reverse complement strand
CGCCCCTATTGCTATGGACATGAACTGTCGTTGATATAAAACAAGAGGTATCAAACGTCAAGGGTAGTTTTTGGCAGACTCTTTCTTGAGACTGGATATGAAGCTACTGAGGCAAAAGGATATTTCTGGATGGAAATAAACGAAAGATCAAGGAGCAAGCGTCATGCCTGTCATTCAATGATTCCCAACCGTTGGAGCAAGCCTCTGGGCAGGGTCGGATCCCGCTCCTCCATGATGTTCTTAAAACGAGTCCCTATCGATTCCCTGAAATCGGGGTGGGGGAGAATATAGAATTTTTCATCTCTTATCGCCCCAAAAACCTGGTCAGCCATCTCCTCGGCGGTTTCTCCTTCCACGTTTATCCCATGATGCCCTTCCTTCATGGATTCAGGAACAGTGGCTTTTTGATCAGGAGGATTTCTGAGTTCAGGTGGACGATTCCGTTCTGCATCTTTCATCCGTGTTTTTACAATGGCCGGGCAAAGAACCGATACCTTTATTTTCGATTTTTTTAGCGCGAGTTCAGTGTGGAGCACTTCCGAAATCGCAACAACAGCGTGTTTTGAGCCGGCATAGATCCCGTTGTAGGGCGGTGAAAAGAGCCCACCCATTGAGGCCGTATTGACGATATGACCTTCCGTATTCCGCTCAAGCATGGCGGGTACGAAAAAACGGATACCATGAATAAGCCCCCACAGATTGACACCCAAGATCCATTCCCAGTCTGCCAGACTGTATTCCCAGATAGTGCCAAAGGAGGCCACGCCCGCATTGTTGCACAGCAGGTGTACCGCTCCAAAACGATCCAGGCTTTTTTGAGCAAGGGCCTCCACATCTGCGGCTTTTGAGACATCGGTAGTAACTGCCAAAACGGTAGCACCTTTCGCATTCATCTCATCTTCGGTCTGTTTCAGGGCCTTTTGTTCCACATCGGCTAAGACGACCTTCATGCCTTCCAGCGCGCAACGTTCGGCTATGGCGCGGCCTATGCCGCTGGCCGCGCCCGTAATGACCGCCACCTTGTCTTTGAATTCTTTCATGACTTGCTCCTCATCAAGGATTGTTGGACACATCGGATATTATTTGTTGATCTTAGTTAAACACAATATGGTCTCTAATTCAATTGGGAAAATTGCGGGAAAATAGGGCCTTAATCTTCTGAAGTGGCAGCCTGATAACGAGGGTTACAATTCCCGGCGCGGACCGGTTATTCATGTAACGATTGGACTCCCATAAATTCTTTTGGAACCACCGTTGGTATTATCTAAATTTTCCGGAATTCTCTATTATAATATCGAATATTCTGATACGTATTAGATGGTATCAAAAGACAGTTTAAATGATCGAAAGAGGAGGGTCCGTATGAGTTATGAAAACATTATGAAGCCGATCAAGGCAGGGAGGATAGAACTCAAAAACAGGGTCACTTTTTCCCCGACCTATCCCTGGCTTGCCACATACGACAATCATGTAAGCAATGATTTGATAGTATGGGCAAGCATGATTGCAGCAGGCGGTCCGGCCTGTGTAGCGGTCGGAACCGGTACGGTTAATCCCCTGCCGCCGTTTATGCATTACCTTGTAAGCCTGGCGGATGACTCCTGCATAATACAACTGAACCGGTTATTCGATGCTATCCATGCATATGACTGTAAGGCCGGATTTGAATTGATGCCGTTGGATCCCGAGCCGGATCCCTTTGACGAACGGGACAAGAAAGGGTTGCCGGAGATAGAAATCGATCCCAACAATTACACGAACACGCAAGTCAAAGAAATGATCCAACAATATGCAGACGCCACGGAACGCGTCATGAAGGCCAGAGGGGACATGGTGGTGCTTCATGGAGCCCATATGCAGCCTCCGGCTGCATTCTTTTCAAAGGTCTATAATCAGAGGCATGATGAATATGGATGCGACTCATTGGAAAACCGTGCGAGATTTACGGTTGAAATTCTTGAAAAGATCCGTGAAAAGGTCGGCGACGAGATAGCCATTGAATATCGTATCAGCGGCAGCGATATGATGGAGGGAAGCCCTGATATGGATGAACTGATTGAATTCATGAAGATGATTCAGGATAGGATAGACTGGCTTCATGTCTCCAGAGGGCAGTTAGGTGTGCATAAATTGACCCCCTATGTCTTCCCACCGTTATATTATGAACGTGGATTTAATCTGGATTATGCCATGAAATTTAAGGCCGCATTGGATATACCGGTAAGCTGCGTGGGTGGAATGGACATTGATGTGGCTGAAAGGGCCATAGCAGAAGGTAAAATTGATATGGTTGCCATGAGCCGTCCTTTTTTGGCAGACCGGGATATCGTTACCAAGATCAAACATCACAGGGCAGAGGAAATTCGTCCTTGCATCCGCTGCAATACCTGCATCCATAGAACCCATAATTTCTTCCTGCCGGTCCGTTGTGCAATCAACGCAACTCAGGGAAGAGAATCTTTCTTCAACACCTATCCTTCACCCGGATCGAGCAGAAAAGTGGCGGTCATCGGAGGCGGACCGGCAGGGATGGAGGCAGCGAGAACGGCCGCAGATCGTGGTCATAAAGTAACTTTATATGAATCCCTGGATCATCTTGGCGGAATGCTGGAGATAGGGGCCAAACCGGAATTTAAAAAGGATCTAAAAAACTATAATGATTGGGCAATAAGAATGACTGAACAAAATGATAATATCAATATAAGGCTCAATGCCGAAGCAACTCCCGAGATAATAAAGGCGGAAGGATACGATGCGGTAATAGTCGCCATTGGGGCGGAACCAATAATGCCTGCATTTGCCAATGATTACGGGAACAAGGTGATATGGGTAGGAGATATTGAAAACGGAGACGCGGACACGGGAAGCAGGGTGATTGTCGTTGGAGCAGGAATGACCGGCATGGAAAGCGCGCTGGAACTCAGCAACCGGGGAAAAGACGTAGCCCTAATTGATATGGTAAAAGTCAGTGAAACCGGCAAGGGCGGGACGAAGATGAATATTATCGCGCTCCGTAACATGCTTGATGAACGGGGGGTGGAAATATTGGATGAAACAAGGCTCGAAGAAATTACCGATAAAGGCATAATCGCCAGGGATTCGACAGGCGCAAAAATTGAAATGGCCTGTGATACTGTGGTATTATCCATTGGTGTTCGGCCAAAGACAGATGCCGCAAGGGCATTCGCGGACTGCGCAGACGACGTGATTTTAGTAGGAGACTGCAATACAAAGCAAGGTACTGTATTCAATGCAATAACAACAGCGCACGATGCCGCCATGTCCATATTATGAAATTCATAGCGGAAGCGGAGAGGCGCGTAAAGGAGGGAATAATATCTTGAATCTTGAATAATGTATAAATATGTGATAAACGCCTTGCAACGGAATTTTAAGAGGGCATTACGGCAAGGCTGTAAATCACTGTTCGTGTCTGCAAGACCCGGAGCAGAGGTCCCATTGAATATTTTCGAGGTGATTACTCAGGGAGTTAGGCTGTAGGTAGATAGGCTGTAGGTCATTTCAATCATAATAGCCTTCAGCCTATGGCCTAATCAGTCTGAATTATTTATAATGCATGAGCAGAGTATTGTTGAATCCCTTCTGGCACTGGCACTCGAAAACGCAGAGAAGGCAAAGGCCAGCAGGATTATCAGGATTTATCTTGTTGTCGGCGAATATTCCGGCGTACTCGAAGAGGCCGTGGATTTCTATTTCAGCTTCCTCAGCAAAAACACCATCGCTGCAGATGCCAGTCTTTTTTATACGCGTATTCCGGCACAATTACGATGCCGCAACTGCGATAGGATTTTTACGCCCGAAAAACTCGATTTTCACTGTCCCGGTTGTAACGAACAGCAGGTAGAAATAATTGCAGGACGCGAACTATATATTGACAGTATGGAGGTGGAATAAATGAGCGTCAAAGTACTGAACGTCAAAGAGGATATCCTGGGCGCTAACGAAGAAAAGGCAAAGAAAAACAGGGAATTACTGGATAAAAACCATAATATTTTGATTAATATCATGTCCTCCCCCGGGGCGGGTAAGACCAGTCTTATCATGCAGACCATTAACAGGTTTAAGGACAAAATCTCTATTGCCGTTATAGAGGGTGACATTGCCTCGACAATCGATGCCGATAAGATAAGCAGCCAGGATATTCCCGTGATTCAGATAAATACCGCTGGTGCCTGCCACCTCGATGCCATCATGATTGAAAAGGCGCTGGATAAACTGGCCCTCGAGGAAACCGACCTGGTTATTATCGAAAATGTAGGCAATCTTGTCTGCCCCGCTGAGTTTGCCCTCGGTGCGCATAAAACCATAATGCTCCTGAGCGTTCCCGAAGGCGATGACAAACCCCATAAATATCCCTTGATGTTTACGGAAGCCGATGTGGTCCTGGTAAACAAAACGGATGTCATGCCGTACTTTGATTTTGATATTAAGGCCTTTTCCGCTGCTGTCAGCGGCCTGAATCCTTCCGCCAGAATATTGCCGGTCTCCGCCAAGACCGGCGAAGGCCTGGAACTGTGGTTTTCGTGGCTCGAAGATATGTTAAAATAAACCTGAATAAACTGACAATTAAGGAGGAGTGTATGACGGGAAATGGCAT
>JAFGIC010000330.1 GCA_016929815.1 Deltaproteobacteria bacterium | reverse complement strand
CTTGAAGGCCCATGCTTCCGAAATTGTAAGAAATCTGTCTGACCAGCAGGAGCCTTTAATCATTGCCCAAAACGGCGAGGCCAGAGTGGTTATTCAGAGGATAGAGAGCTATGAGGAAAACCAGCAAACAATGGCCCTCCTAAAAACCCTGGCACTCGGCATGCAACAGGTGGAGGAAGGTAAGCTCATGCCGGCTGAGGAGGTAATTAAAAGCCTATCACAATAAGATCATTTAACGGTCCACCTGCCGGGTATGGCTGTCCCGCAGAACTTGCATTTCCCATTCTCAATATTAACCTGTTTTAGAACATACCCGTTTCTCTCTATCAGGATCTTTTTGCAGTTATGGCAATATGTACTTTCCCCTTCGTGTCCTGGGACATTGCCCACATATACATAATGTATGCCCTCCTTCATGGCGATATTCCTGAACTCCTCCAGTGTTTCGATGGGAGTGGAGGGGAGCCTGGTCAGTTTATATTCGGGATGAAACCTGATAAAGTGGAGGGGATAATCAGGACCCAGGTCCTTCAATATCCACGCACACATCCTCTTGATCATGTCCCGGTCGTCCAAATAGGTCGGCACCACCAGTGTTGTGATCTCAAACCAGACGCCCTCCTCATGAAGGGTCCGGAAGGTGTTGAGGACAGGTTCAAGGGTCCCTCCGTTAAGTTTCTGATATATGCCGTCTTCAAAGGACTTCAGGTTGATATTTGCCCCGTCAATATATCTTGCAAGCTCTACAAGCGGCATCTCATTAATATAGCCGTTGGATATCCACAGGCTCTTGAAACCGGACTCCTTCGCAAGCTTCGCTGTATCATACATATATTCATAAAAACTGGTGGGCTCTGAATAGGTGTATGCTATAAGTTTATACCCGCCCTTTTTCATGAGTTTAATCACATCCTCCGGGAATAGGTCATAGTGCTCCAGGTCCTCCGGCCTTCTCTGGGAGATCTCCCAGTTCTGGCAGTTTAGGCACCTGAAATTGCAGCCTGCTACTGCCAGGGAAAAAACCGATGTCCCGGGATAGAAATGGAAAAGGGGTTTTTTTTCAATCGGATCCACGTTTACAGCACAGGGGTTGCCATAGGACAATGAATATAGCTTTCCCTTGATATTTGCCCTTGACCTGCATACTCCGCGGTCCCCCGGTGTAAGGTAGCATTCATGGGGACAAAGCTGGCACCGGACATCCTTTCCCTCTGTTTCATAATGAAAGGCCTCTATGGACCATTTCCCGGGCTTGGATGGGGCGTCATTCTTAAAGATCTCACCTTTTATGCTTTCGGCCTTTTCATTTGCCGATACCAGGGGGCAGAATCCCCTGTTTGCGCAGTAAAGGGCGCATGCGCCGAGCCCCAGGGTTTTTAAGAATTCCTTCCTTGTCATGTTTTGAGACATGGGCGACTCCTGAATTTTTTAATCCGAGATCGCGGATTAACGCTATCAGCTGTCAGTATTCGGCTTTCAATAAAACCTATTATATTATAATAACATAAGAAGTGAAAAATTTTTAGCCTCTTTTCCCCCTCCATAGGAAAAATGATACTGAAAAACTGGATATTTTCATCAATAACAGAAAGATAATAGAAATCCTTATCCCAATGGAGGGTATTAAAAAGGCCCCTACCAGGATCGTCCCAACCGCGGCGCCGGCAAAGTCGGCGGCCAGGCATCCGGCAATAGGACGGGAGTTCTCACCCATGATCCTTGTAATAAAAGGAAACTGGAATCCGCAGCAGAAGGAAAACATGAAACAGTAAATGAAAAACCATATTTGGGGTATATCTACATTTAAGAGCGTGCCCCATGTCAGGAAGATGAACAGGAGTCCAAGTATGATAACCTCCGAGGCCATAAGTCCTGGCCGGCCTTTGTAGCCCTTTCCAAGTATCGCGCCCGGCAGCAGGCCCAGGAGAAAGGAGGTAACAACTGCCCCTATCCTGAGGTATATATATCCGTATATCACCTGAAAGGTGAAGATGATCAGCATCTCTGTCCCCATGACTGCCATGCCTGTTGAAAAAAGGATGTACTCTTCTCTCTTTACGAAAAACAGATAGATTGCAAAAATGACGGCAATGATAAAAATAAAGAGCCACGGTGATGTATCATACTGGGAGAACCATTCCTGGAACACGATCCGGACCATACCGGGCATGAAGTCGCTGTTGATGTCAACCCCCCTGTCAATGGCCGATCTTATCCTTTCTACTCTGTCATCTGTGACGTTGCCGTAGTAGAAACCCTCGATATATGTGGTGGATACGGATTTGTCCCTTAAAAGAGCGGGGATATCCATGGATATCTCTCCGTCGCTGCAGATAAAATACGCCCTGGCAGCAGGTATTATCTCCACATGCTTAAACACGGACCCAGCCGTATTGTACATGGTAGAAAGCTTTTTCCTTCTGATGCTGCTGACAAAATTTTCCGAATATTCAAGACTGAAGGACAGGATGCCATCTTCATTAAGGGCATCCTTTACAAGCCTGAAGAATTCATTTGTAAAAAACCTGTTGATCTGAAAGGTGTCCGGGTCGGGCAGATTGACAATGATCGCGTCATATTTCTTTTCGGAGTTTTTAATGTAATTCCTTGCATCTGCATTAATGATATCAAGATTAGGCCTTTTGATCAAAATGCCTATCTCCTCTGCTGCCCCTGTTAACCAGGGGTCCAGTTCCAGGTAATCGATATGACCGGGCCTGTGTTTTTGCGCCTCACTCAGGGTCTCTCCCAGTCCCCCTGATATAATGAGGATGTTGCCGATCTGTTTTCGCTGGCTCAGGGGATAATGGACCCGTTCCTCGCTTTCCATTATGTTCTCATCGGAATACAGAGGCAGGCCTGATTCCCAGAAGGTATGCTGGGACCCCTCCCTTGTTACAACTACCCGTCCATAGGGTGACTCCAGATATTTGACTATATCCCCGTACTGGCCTGAAAGGCTCAAGGTCTCCAGGTTCGCGTTAAGCGCGACCGTATAAAAACCGGCTATCAACAACACCGCCCCTGCCAGGAGGCGCCTATTGCCTTTGATGTACAATAGCGCCATCGTGCTAAGGACGGCTAGGGAGGATGTTATGGCAATGGCCTGAAATGGGGTTGCCCAGTACACAAGGATAAAGCTGAATATTATGCCGCCGGAGATATCCCCTATATTATCCGTGATATAGATGTCGCCGGAGGTCGAGGTATATCCATTGGCCCTGAGCACATTAAGTGACAAGGGAAGGATGAAACCGGACAAAAGGCAGTAAACAGCAATAACAGCCAGGATAAAGATGAATATATGATAGAAGCCGGGTGAGGCCCCATGGATAAAGACCCCTTCCCTGAAATGCCTTATCATGATCATCTGGGGTATGGGCCAGATCGCGGCTATGAGTGCAAGCAGGGAATATATTGTAACGGATGCGGGTTTTATGAATTTGGCGGCATAGCTTCCAACGCCTGTCAGGAGCAGCCAGCTGAATACCGCCACGGAGATGGTCATCTCATTGCCGTTGAACTGGGCAAGGAACTCACGTATTACCACCAGCTGGACACTGATAGAGGAGATGCCTATCCCGATTATGGACCATAATATGAGCCGCCTGATATTTATCATCCTGAACGGGCCTTTGTATCGTAACTGTTTGAAAGTTAATGCATAACCGATCGTGGCCTTCTTTGAAAGGCGTTATCTATAGGATTCATTGCCTGGGTCTGATTTTTAAGGGTTTTATACCTTAAGCGCATGCAAGACCTTAATATTCAACAATTGCTTTGGGGCATAAACCCTTAAAAATCAGACCACTGCGGAGTCAGGTGGTATTTTTTATGAGATAACGCCTTTCAAAGACAGCCACGATCTCTTAAGAGTATTTTAATCTTCTCATAATTTAAACATCACCCTGTTTCCAGACTTAAATTGAAGCGGTTTGGCTAATGCCCCTCCTCAAAGGCCTGCACTTGGTAGGTATAGACCTCCAGGTTCCCCTTTTTCCATTCATTGCCGTCCATGCCGGCCTTAAGGCACAGGTGCGTGAAGAACTCCTTTTTATCCGGGAGCTGTTCCCATACCTGGGGCAGGAAGGTCGCCTGATAATACCCCTTTTTTATAATTACACCATCAACGTCGGACCGTATCTTCTTTAAAAGGTCATCTGCTCCGGAATATTCCAGGGGCCTCGG
>JAFGIC010000329.1 GCA_016929815.1 Deltaproteobacteria bacterium | reverse complement strand
GTCTTGTGCCGTGAGCCTTGCGCATGGTTGAATTAAAACGAATTCACTCACTTACAACGTATCCAAATCATTATATTTTATTATTTGAGGCTACAATATGAAACTTGCAATCATCGGCCTGCCTGAGTCGGGCAGATCTACCATATTCGCGGCCCTTTCAGGCGCAAGGGGCGAGGCTTCCCAAAAGGACCAGAGGGTAAGCGCTATAAAGGTCATGGATGAAAGGATAGATTTCCTCAGCAATATGTACAGCCCAAAAAAGACTACATATGCCCAGGTAGAGTGTCTCCTCCCCTCCGAGACATTAGGAGGAGGATCAGAGAATGCCGTTTGGAACCAGGCAAGGATCTGCGATGCCCTTATACATGTGGTGCGCAACTTCACTGATGCCATGGGGACGACCCCGGACGTTAAAGGCGACTTCCGAAAGATTGAGGACGAGATGATCCTGAGCGACCTTATGGTGGTTGACAAGAGGTTAGAGAGGATTGACCTTGACCTCAAGAGGGGTAAAAAGCCTGATGAGCATGAACACACGCTGCTCAAGACATGCAAGGAAATGCTGGAGAGCGGCCAGCCGCTTCGTATGTCACAGGAGATTGCGACATCCCCGGTATTAAGGGGTTTCACATTCCTGTCCTCGAAACCGCAGCTTGTAATCGTCAACAACGATGACGACAACGAATCCCTGCCTGCGCTTGATATCGGCCCGGGCAATATCGAGTTGTCAATGGCCAGGGGAAGACTCGAGATGGATATAGCGTCCATGACACCGGAAGAGGCAAAGGAATTCCTGGTCGAATATCATATTGAAAAATCGGCCCTGGACCGTGTGATCCGTAGCTCATACAGTATCCTGAATCTCATTTCATTTTTCACCGTAGGCGAGGACGAGGTAAAGGCATGGACCATCAAAAGAGGCACACACGCGCTTGATGCGGCAGGTGAGATACACTCGGACATTCAGAAGGGGTTCATAAGGGCAGAGGTGCTCTCATACGCCGACCTGCTGCAGTACGGCAGCCACAAAGAGGCAAAAAAAGTCGGTCGAGTCAGGCTTGAAGGGAAGGAATACATAGTCGAAGACGGGGATATTATAAATTTCAGGTTTAATGTGTAAAGAAGGCGCAAGGCGCAAGGGAAAGGCGAAAAAATATAGGCGCAAGGCACAGCCCTTCGACTTCTCTCAGGGTCATGAGTGTGTCGAATGAGGCGCAAGGAGAGAATTTCAAATCTCAAATTTGAAATTTCGAATCTTCCCTCCGCACTGCGCCTTGCGCCGGATTGTTATACAACAGATTTTATCAGGATCATAAAATATATTCACATGAAAGGGACTTAAATTATGCACAAGATCAAAGTCGGCATCATCGGGGCAGGAGGTTATGGCGGAGTCGGCGCCATTGAACTCCTGCTTGATCATCCTAACGTAGAGATAACCGGCCTGTTTGCCAAACAGGACATCGGAAGACCCGTAAGCGAAATCTTTCCGCACCTCAGGGGATTCTGCGATCTCATGGTCTTTGATCCGGAGGACCCTGCCGCACCCTCCGATTTTGACGCGGTCTTTTATTCAACGCCTGACGGCGTGGGACAGAAGGGCGCCCGCAAATGGCTGGACAGGGGGATTAAGGTCATTGACTACAGCGGGGATTTCCGTTTCAACGACACTGTCACCTATGGCGGCTACGCAGCAAGGATAGGAAAGGGCCAGGAACATGCTTCCCCTGACCTGCTCCCGGGGACTGTCTATGGCCTTGCTGAACTGCACAGGGCAGAGATCGCAAAGTCAAATCTCGTGGGCAATCCAGGCTGCTTTGCCGTGAGTTGCATACTGGGTCTTGCACCCGCCGTAAAGTCAGGAATCATTGATGAAAATTCGATCATATGCGATGCCAAAACGGGCGTGTCAGGCGCGGGCAAGAAGGTAAATCCCTCTTATCATTACCCTGCCAGGTATGATAGTATGAATGCATACAAGATATCAGACCACCAGCATGTCTATGAAGTGGAGAGGGAACTCGGCCTACTGGCAAAAAAGGATATAAGGATCACCTTTACTCCCCATGTCATACCCATGACCAGGGGCATATTATCCACCCTTTACTGCAACCTGAAAAAGGGACAGGACCTGAAATCAAGTCTTGATGCCTATCAATCATTCTACAGGAACGAAAAGTTCGTAAGGGTATTCGGGCCTGAAAAGGCACAGAGCACATCGGATGTAAGGGAGAGCAACTTCTGCAACCTGTCTGTAAACGTGGATGAGCGGACCGGCAAGCTCATTGTGGTAAGCATGATAGACAACCTCATGAAGGGCCAGGCAGGCAGCGCCGTCCAGAACATGAACATCATGTTCGGTTTTGAAGAAACAACGGGCCTTCTAAGGCCCGGAAGATTTCCGTGATAAAACAAATAATGACTAAAATAGGCAGATATAAACCCTGTATCTATTCATCACTCGAATGACAAAAAAGGCCGCGCCCTGTTGCATCAAGGCGCAGCCTTATATCGGGGGTATAAGTAAGGTTATTCGCTAAAAAACATACTGAAACTGAACAAAGAGTTCATTGGCGTCTTTGTCTTCAACTCCATCCAGGCTTTTTCCCATCCGGTAGGTGGTCTGGATTTTTATATCATGTTTCTGAAAGAAATAATTCATGCCTACTGAAGTCCTTGTCCACACATTGTCGTAATTATCCGCGTCCATGGCCTGATATCCGGCAACGAACTCCAATCTATTGGGCACTGCCATATAACCGCCCTCTACGGCGTAATTCATTAACTTGGTTTCACCGTTTTCATAGATGCCGCCCGTAAAGGTCGTATCAACGGTTTCAGCATTGAAAATATTGTATTCCGCATCCACGGAAACACCGGCGCCCCGGAATGCCGCGCTGATTTCAAAACCCGTGACTGAATCAACATCCGGCTTTGCGCCTTCTTCGTCTATTATCAGCCCTGTTTCCTCATCTGTGTAACTATTGTTGTCATCGTCATTAGACCAGGTGAACGCCGCAACACCGAAGGTGGCGAGAGTCTTGTCATCGAAATCCCCCTGGGAGAATTTCAAATTTCCGAAGGGATGAAAGTCAACACGTCCGCCGAACATAAATCCCTCGTTCCAGTCATCCGCATCATTGTTGACCGGTGTATCAAAATCAAGCTTTTTCTTATCCGGGTCGATACAGGCGGACGCCAGAGAGACGCCATATGTCACCTTTTTACCTGCGCCATCACCTCCCAGATGAAAGCCGATCTGGCGATCTGGCGTACCGTAATTATGATCCCCTACAAAGGTCCTTTCAACGAGCTGCTGATTATTCGAGCTGGTAATCAGTTCCCTGGAAAACGGGAAATTCTGATTGCCCACACTGAACTCCATGCCTTCAATGCCCGTATAGCGAAGGTAGGCATCCTTGATGGCCGTCTCGGATTTGCCGAAATCAACCTGAAACTTGCCTTTCCAGTCCGGGTGCACGCTGCCCTCGATATAGGGGCGAAGTCTCCTGAAGATCATTTCGTCCGAGGTATCCTCTTCTTCCTGATCCGTCATGTGATACTGCGCCTGGATGCGGCCGCCCACCTTAAACCATTTGTCTCCGTCTTTGTATGTAACACCAGAGGCATCGGCATTAACGGCTGGAAGCCATATCAAACCAATCCCAGCGATGAAACCAAGTATAATAACATTGTTCGACCATCCCTTTAGTACACTTGCGAATAAGCTCTTTTTCATAGTGTGTTTTCTCCTTTTAGTCTAATATTATATTTTAAAATCTGTTGTCTTGGCATCCTGTCACGGATCAACCGGCATCCGTTAAATAAGGATCATCTTACTTTTTACAGCATTTTCTTTCTTCCATGTTTGGGTATAATGAAGAATATGTTAGGAGTATGTTAAAATTTGCAGGGTTGATTTGATGATGCATGGTCGATTTTCAAACTCATGAGATTTTAACAAGATGGTTCAGGCGCAAGGCTTAAGGCACGAGACAAAGATTAATTTCAAATCTCAAATTTGAAATTTGAAATTATTTAATTTTCTTGCGTCCTGAGCCATTTCATCTTCCTCGCACCCTGCGCCGTTTCTATATTTTTTTATGCCTCTGGATTATCCCCTCTATAAGATAAATAACCTCTTCGGCAATATTAGTGGCGTGATCCGCTATCCTCTCAAGGTTTCTTGCTATTGAAAATAGATTTATCAGGTAACCTCCCCTGTCCGGGTTTTCAAGGATGCTCTGCTTTACATGATCATAGATCTCCCTGTTTATCGCATCCACCTCATCATCTTTCAACCTGACCTGATTTGCCGTTTCTTCATCCATATTTACAAAGGCGTCCAGGCTGCTTTTAAGCATCGCCCTTGTCTTTTCAGACATCAGCTTATAATCGAATGCGACCGGAACAGGCTGTCTGGTTGATATGTAAACCATTCTCTCTGCTATGTTCACAGCCTCATCCCCTACCCTTTCAAGTTCATGATTTATCTTGATTACCGCTATGATAAAACGCAAATCCTCAGCCACGGGCTGATAAAGGGCAAGCAGCTTGAGACATTCCTCTTCTATCTCAACCTCCAGTTCATCGACCTTCAAATCCGCCTTAATAATCTCTTCCGCAAGGGCGGCATCCTTTTTTTCTACTGCCTTCATGGCCATATCAACATGTTCCTCGACCATGGCGCCGAGAAAAAGGATTTGTTTCTTAAGTTTTTCAAGTTCTTTCTGTAAAAGCGCGGGCATAATTAAGCCTCCATTTAAAATCTACCCGAATCTTCCCGTTATATAATCGGATGTCTGCTTTAATCCGGGTCTTGTGAATATTGTTTCCGTTTCGTCCACCTCTATCAACTTGCCCAGGTAAAAAAAGGCGGTCACATCCGATATGCGTGCGGCCTGCTGCATGTTGTGCGTGACTATGATGATGGTGTAGCGCGTTTTCAATTCACTGATCAGCTCCTCAATCTTCTGTGTTGCAATAGGATCAAGGGCTGATGCAGGCTCATCCATCAGGAGCACCTCCGGCTCAACCGCCATGGCCCTGGCTATGCACAGCCTCTGCTGCTGACCTCCGGATAAACCCAGCGCCGATTCATTTATCCTGTCCTTGACCTCATCCCATATGGCCGCCCTTTTTAAGCTTGTTTCAATCCTTTCTTCTATGAATGCCCTGTCTTTGATCCCCTTTACCCTGAGCCCGTAGGCCACGTTCTCAAAGATAGTTTTAGGGAAGGGATTGGGCTTCTGAAATACCATGCC